>NZ_QPFS01000080.1:0-22837 GCF_010906995.1 Rhodopseudomonas sp. WA056
GATTTCTATCAGTTCGAAATGTCCTTCCTCGGCGCCACCGCGACCCGGATCATCAACGAGGTCAAGGGCGTCAACCGGGTGGTGTACGACGTCACGTCGAAGCCGCCGGGGACGATTGAGTGGGAGTGATTCTATGCCTCGACGCTATTGATTGCTTAAAGTGGATGATCAAAATAGATACGATTAGTGGATTATTTATCTGACGGCTCAGTTATGGCGAGTGATTATATTCTAGGAATTAGCGATGATGAAGGCATCCGCCAAGGCGACGTGATACGGAGTTTGCCTGCCGGCAATGATGCCCAGGTGCGATATGGGTTTATCATCACTGCCGACTGCGACATTGCGCAAAACAAAGCTAGCGATCAATTTACGTGGCTTACTATCGTGCCTGCCGAACAGTATCTCGATCTTCATTGGGCTCCACAGCAGTTGCGACGGATTACCGAGAAGCAAACTCGCGTGGCGTGCGAAAAATTAAACGGAAGGATCACGCGGTTTAGCGCAGGGCTGACACCGCTGGACGCTATTTCTCTTCAGAAATGGCTAACAGAGGCAACTCCCGAGGCGATTGTTGCAGCAGTCGAATCGTCTGATCAAGAGCTGATTTCATTGCTTGCTTGTGTCAAGCTGGCTTTAGGTTACGGATCGTCAGGCTCGCGGCTGGCAGACTTGAGGCAGGCGTGGAGCTTGCTTGGTCGAAGCACCAGAGCGCAGCAGGCCGCGGTGAAAGAAGCTTTCGATTCTGAGCGCGGTTTTCCGGATTTCGTGCTCGTCCCTGAATTGCCCATGGCCAACGGGTATGGTTTCGTCATCTTACTGCGCTCAATTTCTACAATTCACTCAGAAGAGCTATTTCGTTCGGAGATCGATGCTCGCATCGTTGGTAAGCCCGACGCCTTCCATCGCATCGGACGATTTAGCGACGGTCTTCGGTTTCTAGTCGCTCAGAAGCTGGCGTTCCTGTTTTCGAGAATAGGCATGCCGACGGAGTTCGAGCTTGCTTGTGAGGCTGCTACCGAATTGCTGGTCGATTCCCTGAAAATCGATGCCGGAGGGCAATAATGCCAGTAGAGTTCCTCGTAGTTGATGAGTGTGCCTTGGGGATTCTAGATGCAGCGTTAATTGATGATTCGTGGTTTCAAGACTTTGAGATTCCGCCAAATACTGAGGGTCTGCGGCGAGTTAGGATCCGCGATGCTGTGTATCTCCTCTCTGCCAACGCGAGCCTCGAATCAGGGTCCGTCGTTGTAAAGACCGGGAGCGACGGCATCTTCAAAAGATTGGCGAAGCCTCGTTCCGCGTTCGAGCGAATAATGAGGGTTGGCTTAAGGCAATTTGATAGGAATATTGCTGTCCCGGTATCTTGGCAGCCCTATCATGAGGGCTCTCGTCTTTCAGTCTACGCTGAGCCATTTGGCAGGAAGATGCCACATAGGATTTATTTCGATCAAGCCCCCGGCGGAAGCGGTAATCTTTACGCATTCGCGGTAACGGAGACGCCGGAGCCTCTAAATAATGTGGCCATTGATCTCGTTGGATATGAGAGGGCGATTGAAGGTCTGCTGGACGCGTTGGTCGAAGAAGCCAGGCCGCAAAGGGCCGTCGGAAGCTTTGGGATTTTGTTGAGTGTACCCTTAGGGTTTCAATTGGCTGGAACTGGTACTCTGCAGGAGTGGTATGATCAAAAGCTTAGCGACGAGCAGCTTCGCTTTGTAGACCAGCCGCACGATCGGCCAGTCAGGTTGCGGGGCGCGGCTGGCACTGGAAAAACGCAGGCAATGGCAGTCAAGTGTTTGCGCGATCTGTACGCTGATGCGGACGCCGGAGGCGATAAGACATTTGCATTTTTGACTCATAGTGCTGCGTTAGCGCATGAAGTCGTCCGGGGAATGTTTTTTGCTCTAGACCAATCCGCTAGGTGGTTAGACTTGAAGACAGCCGCAGGACGTTCAAAATTGTGGATCGGTACGCTTTACGAATTGGCTCAAGAGCAGCTTAGCTATGAAAAGAAAGGTCTGAAGCCTCTCTCGCTGGACGGACGCGATGGACGCGAGTTACAGCGTCTTCTGATAGAAGATGCCATCGAGGAAGTACAAAAGAATCCGCGGACCGCATTAGGAGTGTTGCGAGAGTGCCCGGAATTTGCGGAGCGTATTGCTAACAAAGATCGGCGCTCCTCTTTAATTGAAGAATTGATGAACGAGTTTGCCTGCTCGTTGGATGCTGAGAACGTTCGCAAGGGGACGCCGGCTGCGGATAGGTATATCAATGGCAGTCGGGAGGGATGGCAGATGCTGCTGCCTTCTGTTGATGATCGGAAGGCGGTGTTAGAGATCTACGATTGTTATCAGGGGTATCTCAGAAAAGAGAGGCTTTTGAGTATGGATCAGATGGTGGCTGACTTTGGCCGCTATTTGACCACGCATGAGTGGAATCAGCTGCGCGATATTGTAGGGTTCGACCTAATTTTTGTGGATGAGTATCATTATTTTACGCGGGTCGAGGCGATGATTTTGCAGAATCTATTTGCTACCAAGGCGGAGCAGCGTGGTCGATGGCCCCTGATAATGGCTTACGATTTGAAGCAAAGTACAAATGATGCCGTGCTGGGCGGGGGGCTTGAGCGATTTCGAAATCCGGGCGTAGGAGAGTCTGTTCCGGTCGATCTCAAGCAGGTTCATCGTTCGACTCCGCAAATCGCATCGTTCTTGCGAGATTTAGATGCATCGTTTCCGGCAATTGATCTCGAAGGGGAATTTGTCACTTACGCCGGTAATTCAAGTAAGGCTGACGGCGATAGTCCGGTGGCTATCGAAATAGCGACAAATTTGAAGTTGATCGATTCTGTGCTTGATCGGGCCTTGAGTGTCGCTCGGACATTGACAGGAGGTGGTAGTCAAGTCGCGGTCTTGTGTATTAACGATGAGTTGTTTGACGATTACTGCAAAGCAGGGCGAACCAAGGACAAAATAGTTCCGGTGAGGGCGCGTGAAGATTTGAGGGAACTGCGCTATGCGCGGTCAAGGTGTGTCTTCAGTATGCCTGAATACGTCGCTGGGTTGCAGTTTGATACAGTGATCCTTGCTCATCTGGATCAGGTTGATCTTACTGGAGAGTATCTTAGCCAAGGTGCGAGGCGGCGGTATGTATCCCGTGTCTATTTGGGGGCAAGCCGCGCTTCGCGTCAGTTGTTGATCGCTTCTTCCTCTGAGCGCGGAGGGCTTAGCGAAATTCTTCGTGGCCCGGTCGCGAACGGAAGTTTGAAGGTGGACGCGTCTGGGCTCTGAGTGCTCGTCGGAAATGGCGGCCCTCGTGTGCTTTCCCCGGCCTCGCGATCCGCTGCCCCGGCGAGATCACCGAGGAGAAGCTCGAGATCCTGCGCAATGCGGATGCGGTGTATATCGACCAGATCCGGAAAGCGGGCCTCTACGACAAGATCTGGCAGGCCTTTGCCGTGCTGCTCCCGGTCCGCAGCGTCGGCGTGATGGGCGACGGCCGCACCTACGACTACGTCGTCGGCCTGCGCGCCGTAACCTCCACCGACGGCATGACCGCTGATTTCTATCAGTTCGAAATGTCCTTCCTCGGCGCCACCGCGACCCGGATCATCAACGAGGTCAAGGGCGTCAACCGGGTGGTGTACGACGTCACGTCGAAGCCGCCGGGGACGATTGAGTGGGAGTAGAGGGCTGTCCGACGCAGTTCGTCGTAGGGCCGGGTGGCCAAGGTAGGAGTCAGAGAAGACTCGCTTGATAGCTTGTCGCCATCAACGAGACATGCGCCTCCAAAGGCGGTCTCAACTCAAAGGCGGTCGGCCCGCGGGCGAAATTCCACAGTCGCACCAGCAGCCATTCGTCTCGATGCTCCTCGGCCACGGAGAGTTCGTTTCGTGTGATGTGAAACGGTGTACGCTCCCAACCGTTGGTCGTCTTGACCTCAATCAGTCGGTCGCGGCCTTCTGCATCGAAGCTCTTGATGTCGTAACCGGCGCCGTCGCCATCGATCTCCGACACCCATCGAACGCGCTCTGCAAGGTCGGTTCGTCCTGCGACGACGAGACTGGCTCGTTCATGGGCGATGACGCGTTCCTCGCCAGCGCGGCCGAGCACGCGATTTCGGGCATCGCGCTCGGCAACATTGTACTTCCGGGCAATGACCGCCATCTGCTCGAGTTCGTCGGGCGGCGGCGCATTGCTGTGCGTCGGGGGCGGGCCAATCCACAGCATCGCGTCCTGCCGGAATTCGGATGACGCCGGGCGCACGGTTGTCCTTGCGGCCGATGCGAGCCGATCCGGATAGCGTTCGAGCCATCGAACTACTGCGTCGGCCAACGAGGCTTGGAAATTGAAAGCGGGCTTGTAGCCGGGAATCCAAATCTCTCCCAGACCTTTGAGCACGGCGCTGATGTTCTGATGCTTGTATTCGATCGAGCCGCGGCCGCGCTCGATCTGCGCCTGCAGAAGGCGATTGTGTTCGGCCTTGCTGTAAGGCCGCCCGGCGACGTCGTCGAGAAGCATCGCGAAATAGTCCGCGACGACCGCGTCGTTCTGTACGTCGGTCCAGTCAGCGGCCACGACTGATTCCGCACCTGGCGATCACGTCGGCGATTGTTCCAATCATGTCAGCAAGCACACTGGGACGCCCAGCGAAGGACCAGCTTTGCTGAGTCGCTGATCCAGCGTGTGGACCGTCGCGCCGTGCTCAGATGCCACGGCGAGGTGGAGTGCATCGCCCCCGCGAAGGCCGAGCGTATGTTGGTCGACAAAGTTGGCCGCGGTTCTAAAATGCGTGCTCGTCACCTGGAGCACCGTGAGGCTCTCGGCAATCAGCTTGTTGAACACGGCGAGGATCGCGGCGCGTTGTTCGAGACTGATCTGATCGGCGCGTGCCTTGATTGCCATGGCCGAGGACATCTCGGTGATGGTCCAGTCGCTGACGAACAGCTCTGCTGCATCCTGCTCGGCCAACCAGTCCTGGATACGTGTTGTGGACGCTTCGTTGGAAAGCGCCGCGACGATCAGCGAGGTGTCGAGGTAGATCATTAGGAGCGGTCGCTGTCTCGCATCGATCGAACGAGATCGGCCGCGTTTCCGGACTGCGGAGGGATCTTCGCCGTGAGAGAGCGTAGCGATCCAGCATCGATCGGCTGGCGCGTCCTGGCGACCGGGGTGAGCCGGGCGACCGGCCTTCCCCGACGCGTGATGTCGATCGTCCCGCCGTTCTCGACGCGATCGACCAATTCGCTCAGATGCGCCTTCGCTTCAGCCAGACTGACCTCTTCCATCTTGCATCTCCTGACCACCTAGATGGTCATATAGCGTATTTTGGTCTTTCTCCCAAGAGAAGTCCCTTGGGGCAGAGAGTCGGGATCAGGCGCGCTGCTCGCGGGGCCAGCACTTCCGCCTCCGGCCCTAACCGCAGCAGTTCTCTGGTTGCTTGCCAGCACGTGATGTCGACCGGGATCTGCGCCACGCGCCAGCCGTGCGCGTCGGCGATATCGTCGAGTTGCGTGCGCGTCTTGGCGTAGGGCTGGCTCAGCGCGTTCAGCAGCTTGACGCCGAGCGGGGATAGCCGGACACGCGGGTGTAGCCCCCCGCGATCCTGCATTGCGCGATTGTGCATGCTACCGGCTTTCGCGCCTCGGTGCCGTTGATTCAGTCGCCACAAAGGCGACGTCGCACAGGCAGGCTTGCGGCTCGTCGCGGCAACCTCTCGCCGACACGAGCCGTAACCACCTGGCTCCCCGATTGCGCGGCGTCCTTCATTTCGCCGAAGTCTGTGTTAAGCGAAGCGCCTTGCAAGGCGAAGGGCTGATGCGCGGCATCTCGAACAGGGCGATTGGCGGGGCGGTCGCGATACTGGTCGCGCTCGCGAGTCCTAGTGCCGACGCGGCCGGCTGGGACACCGTGCACCGCTTCGTGCATCGGACCGGCAATTGCGGTTCCGGCAAGGAGGTTCTCGCCTCGCTGTACCGGATCGGAACGCGGACCAGCAGCGGCGAACCGATGCGACACGACACCCTCACGGCGGCGTCGCACGACTACCCGCTGGGAACCAGCGTCACGGTGGTCAATCCGGTGAACGGCCGCACCTGCCATATCCGCATCAACGATCGCGGACCGTACGGCAAGTCGCGCGAGACGGGGGTCAAGATCGACTTCGCGCCCGGCGCGGCGAAGTGCCTGGGCATGCGGGGCACGCAATACGTCTGCCTGCCGGGTGACGACGCCGTCGAACTGGCAGGCGTCCCGCAGATCCTCGACGGCGGCACGATCGCAATCAATGGCACGACAATCCGGTTGCAGGGCATCGACCCGCCGGACAGCGATCAGGTCTGCGTCGACGAAAAGGGGACGGGGTGGACGTGCGGCCTTGCGGCGCGCGATGAACTGATCAAGCGCTTCGGCGACAAGCCGTGGACCTGCCAGGTGGCCGGCCGCGACAAGGTCGGCCGGTCAATGGGCAGTTGTGCGGTCGGCACCGAGAGTGTCGCGGACTGGATCGTGCGCGCGGGGTGGGCGCTGGCGGTCGCGGGGTCTTTGCAGGCTTACGAGTCGTCGGAGGCGATCGCCCGCGAGGCGCAGGCGGGCCTCTGGTCGGGCGCATTCATCGCGCCTGCGCTCTGGCGCGATCGCAACCGTCGGACCCGGATCGTCGGGGCGGACAGGGCGCCGAGCTCCGCGACGGAGATCCTGCTCGGTGCCGCGACCACCGCCGACCCGCCATCTCCGGAATGCACCATCAAGGCGAGCTTCGGCTGGACCGGCAAGTGCACCACCCAGCGACCGGGTGGTCGCTCCTACGCCAAGCTCAAGATGGGGCCTGGCAAGCGTTGGTTCTGCAGCATCCAGGAAGCCGAGGCGGCGGGCTGCCGGCCGTAGCAAGCCCGCATCGGGGCGCGTGCATGCCGTGAGCCTGCGCGAGCGGACAGGCCGGTGCCGGGAGATGGAGTGCATCGCCGCCGCGAAGGCCGAGCGTGTGCTGGTCGACGAACTTGGCCGCAGTTCGGAAGTGCGCGCTCGTTACTACGAGGATAGTGAGGGTCTCTCCAACCAGCTTGTTGAAAGCCGCCAAGACAGCTGCGCGGTGGTCGGGGCTGATCTGGGCAGCGCGTGGCTTGATGGCTGAGGCAACCGGGAGGCCTCCGGCCCCTCTTCAGCTAGTCGGCTGGCAAGCGATCGAATGAGATCACGGTCGGCATCGCGGCCGAGAACCTCAAAGCGTACCAGGCCTCGCTCACTCAGGCGCGATCGATAGATTTGAATGGCCCGCTTCTGCGAATTGCCCACGGTCTCCTCCGGAGAGGTGTCCAGTAACATATCCAGCGCAATGGGTTCGGGCGAGGCGCGATGGACCGGGGCGCGTTCGTCGCGGGCCGCACCGCTTTTATCGTCTGTTGGCGATGTCTCGGCCCTTGCGTTCCGCCAGCGCCGCCAGCACGAAATCGGCGCGGGCTGCGGTGGAAATTTTAGGGAGCAGCACGACGTCGTGGCCCAGCGCGGGGTAGGTCGTGTTCAGGCGTTGATACTCGGCGACGGCCGCGTCGAAGCCGTGGCGGCGGTCGTCGTCGGTGACGTAGATCTCGGGCCAGGGCGGGGCCATGAACATGCGGCGGTGATAGCGGTGCGCCGTGGCCAGCGGGCGCAGCACCTCATCGCCGGTCAGGGCCTGCAGCGCCGCTGCCGCATCGATCAGGCCGCGGTCGAAGAAGGTCCAGCCGGTGTTCGCCGCCGCTGCCGCATGGTCGGCGATTGCCATCGCGATCGCGCGGCGCAGGAACGCGGCGAGATCGATCCACGGCAGCGCGGTGCCGCCGGCCGCCGTCTCCGCGGCGATGATGCGGCGGCCGGGCTCTTCGACCACGCGATGTCCTCTCGCCTTTAACTCGGCGAGCAGGCTGGATTTTCCGCCGCCGGAGCAGCCGGAGATCACCACAAGTCCACCGTTCAAACCTGACACTCCTGTGTTGCGGATTGACGCTGCGCGATGGAAGCGAAGTCCGCGGCGTGAGGAGCGCATCGAAGATCGCTGATCGGGTTGCTACGGCTCCCGAAGGGGTAAGGCCCGGTCCCTCGACGTCGCGTGTTTGGGCCCGCTACGTCGTGTCCCGGGCCCGTTCAGCTTACCCCATCATCCCGATCGCCTTGCGAATTGCGATCTGGACGGGTGAAGCTGGAAGTGACGGGTCGAACTCACCCTTTGGTAGCAGCGGGGGTTGAGCCAAGAAGCGCGGCTGAGACCCACGATGCGGTTGTGCCGAATGCACGAGGAAGGGATGGCAAAGATAGACCGTTCCTGCCTCGCCGGTGGCGAGCACCACATCGCAATTCTCGGTCGAAGCGAAGTTGTCGGCTGTGAATTCACCGAGGGTGAGGCCTCGGTCGCCATGCGGCAACAACTGCCTGGCTATCGGCAGATGTGAGCCACAGCGGATGCGGGTCGGCGCATCATTCTCTCCGATGTCCGAGAAGAGGAACAGCATCAGCAGAGCACGTCCGCTGCTCTTGACGTTGGCGCGCCATTGCAGGAAGTCGGGATGATCGGTCCCGAAGCTGACGTCGATGTGCCACCCCGTGTCGCCAGGATCGATCGCAGAGGGGAATCGGATGGGAAACGTCCCAAGCCCACTAGGCCTCAGCCAGCGTCCAGGACCCACCAGAGCGTCATATGCGCGGTGCAGGATCGGCGTGTTCGCGGCCTCAACAAACGGGCCGCCAGTCATGAAGCCAAGACGAACGACCGGCTGTTTCCAAGTCTCCGGTGCATCTGGCGAAAGGCCCATGGCGTTCCACAGTTGATCCCGCCCCAGACGAGCGAGTTCGTTATCGAAAGCACCTGCGAGCTTGAGATATCCGTGGTCGATGAAGTGCTCGATCTGAGCGGGGCTTAGATCGGAATGATATAGGTCCGACATTCAATAAATCTCCGCACGACCTCCACTCGGGAACGGCCGTTGATGATCCAGACGGCATAGAAGTGCCGCGACGACGAACGCCGTCAGATCAGCGGAAAGAATGTGGATTTGAACATCATTGCCCCGATAATTTAGCGATACGTGGCCTCACAGGCAAGACACACGGGCAGGCAGATCGATGCATGTCCGAGACCACAAAGCGCGGCGATCTGTACGTTTGTATTTGGTCGGCGTGGTCGCGATCGCGGTCCTCCGGTGCGGCAAAGATCGACCGGCACCCGGCAACAGTTTCCTGCATTCCGCGGAGCGCGATGCGCGCGTCATCGTCGGTTCGTTCGGAAACAACGAGAAATCATGCGGTTCCGGATGGCACGGCGGTTGCTTCGAGTCCGGCTGAGCGATCGGGTCGAAGAGACCAGTCGAGCGATGGGATCGAAGGTGCGCCATGAGCATTTCCGGCATCGGGTCGTCTGCTGCGGCCCAGAGCATCACCCCGTGGAGCAGCAGCGCCAAGAGCGCGTCGGCTGCACCGGCATCTGCCGGCGGCACGACGTCGTCGGCATCGGGCAGCGGCGGTGTACAGAAGACCGACTTCACTCAGATGACCCGCAAGGATCTGTTCGACTGGATCAACAGCAAGATCGCCAGCGGCGAGATGAGTTTCGACGAGAGTTCGACCTTCGTCAGCATGACGGTGAGCTTTCGCGAAGACGGCACGTCCTCGGGGCTGGACGACACGCAGCAGGTCGATTTCATGCAGGCGCTGAGAGACGGCATGGCACGGGCGCAGAAGACCAACGATTCAGAGCTGTTTGACCGGCTGCAAGCCGCACTCCGCACCATGCAGCGCTATCAGGGCGAAGTCCGCGGCGTCGACATCACGGCGTGAGCGCTTTTGCGTATCGCGCAGCCATGGCACGCGCCATCTCTGCGATCGTGTCACGTAGATCGGTGGGGTGCAGCACCTCGACCTCCGGACCGAGCCGGAGGAGTTCGGCTGCTGCGTGCCAGCAGGTTCTGCCAATCGGAATTCTTGCCGTGCGCCAGCCGTCGGCATCGGCGACATCGTCGAGCTGCGTCCGCGTTCTGACGTAAGGCTGGCTCAGCGCATTCAGCAGCTTCACGCCGATCGGCGACAGTCGGACTGTCGCCAGGTTGGGATGTAGTTCGGCCTCCATGCGTAGCGTCGCGCTCTGCCAGTAGGCGGCGAGATCGAAATCAGCCGGACGTTTGAAGCTGTCGTCGAGCGCCGTGCAGTCGAGCACGCGCGAGATCCGGTAGGTCCGGACGCTGCGATCCACCTGTCCGGCGAGATACCAGCTACCGCCCTTCAACACCAGGCCGAGCGGGGCGACGCGGCGGCGCTTCTGCCCACGCCAGCTCTCGTAGCGGATGTCGATCAGCGTGCCGCGCAGCACCGCGCCGGCGACGGCGCGCAGATGCGCGGGTTCTTCGGACTCGCCGAACCAGCCCGGCGCATCGAGATGAAAGCGCTCCTGCATCCGCGCTGCGTCGTCGCGCAAATTCGCCGGCAGTGCAGCCATCAGCTTGTTCTGTCCGGCAATCATCGCCGCATCGAGCCCGAGCGCTGCGGCGGGGCCGGGCAGGCCGGCGAGGAACAGCGCTCCGGCTTCGCTCTGCGACAGCCCGTTCAGCCGCACGCGATAGCCGTCGAGCAGCCGATAGCCGCCGTCCGCACCGCGGTCGGCATAGACCGGCACGCCCGACGCTGAGAGCGCGTCGATGTCGCGATAGATCGTCCGGACCGAGACTTCACAAGCCTCAGCCAGCTCCGGCGCGGTGGCGCGGCCCTTGGCCTGCAGGGTGGTGAGGATCGACAACATTCGGCTCGCTCGCATGAATCATTGAACCATACCTGACACAAGATGTCAGGTATGGGCTGCTACGACGGTCGCCTCGCAAGATGGCCGATGGAGACCGCCGTGACCGATCCGAACCGACTGACCCTGTTCTATTCGCCGCAAACCCGGGCAACCGGCGCGCGCGTGCTGCTGGAGGAATTGGGCGCGCCCTACGACCTCCATGTCCTCAACATGAAGGCCGGCGAGCAGCGCCAGCCGGCATATCTCGCGGTCAATCCACTCGGCAAGGTGCCGGCGATCCGCTCCGGCGACGCGCTGGTGACCGAGCAGGTCGCCATCACGATCTATCTCGCTGATCTGTTTCCGCAGGCGGGCCTCGCGCCGACGCTGGATGATCCGCTGCGTGGCCCTTACTTGCGCTGGATTGCGTATTACGGCTCCTCCTTCGAACCGGCGGTCGTGGACAGGTTCATGCAACGCGAGCCAGCGCCCATTACGATGTCGCCCTATGCCGACTACGACACGATGCTCGGTGCCCTCGAAGCTCAACTCGGGCGCGGGCCGTATCTGCTCGGCGACCGCTTTACCGCCGCAGACGTGCTGTGGGGGATGGCGCTCGACTGGACGATGAATTTCGGCCTGGTGCCGAAGACAGACATCTTCGTGCGCTACGCCGAGAGCATCACGGCGCGGCCCGCGTTTCAGCGCGTCAACGCTGCCGATGCCGAGATGGCGGCGCAGCATGCCGCCGCGGCAGGTGCCTGAACCGGCATGATGGTTTGGAAACCGGCGACGGCGGACACCGCCGCGCGGATCAGTGCCTTCATCGCGCGTAACCCAACGCGCGATGATCCGCAATCCGCGTCAGGACCGGATGCTCTATCTAAATGTCCAGCTCGGCCCAGATCGCCGCGTGATCGGATGCCGCCTCGGCTTGCTTTGTGATCTCCGGATAGTGCGGGAACAGTTTTCCGTTCTTTCCGCCCCACACCCCCTTCCTGAAGATCCCACCGGCCGTCGCCTTGTCGAACAGCGCGGGCGACAGCAGGATGTAGTCGATCTTATTGGATGCCGTACCGTTCTTGTAGGTGCCCGGTCGGCCGTCATCGTCGAATCCCGGGATTTCGCTGATGTCCTTGAGGCCGGTCTGATGGAACAGCGGGCTGATTGGATCACTGTCGGGGGTGTCGTTGAAGTCGCCGATGATGGCGATATAGTCGTGTTGCTGCCGGATCTGCCGATAGATCGTCGCGACCCGTGACGCTTGGCGTTTGCGCTTCGCGTTCGAGCTGGCGAAGCTGCCGAATCCCTTGCTCTTGAAATGATTGATCAGCACGATCAGACGGTTGCCGTTGGCAGTAGATACTTCGTACTGCGCACAGTCGCGGCTGAAGATCGTGCCGTCCTCGTCGGCGTCGTCGACATGACTGACGATCGAGAGAATATCGAACTTGTTGCGCGTCATCAGTCCGACGTCGATGCCGCGTTCGTCGTTGCCGTCGACGAGCATGATGTGATCGTAGGGTTTTCCGGCGACTGCGGGCAGGACATAGTTGGAAAAACGCACGAGCGCCGGCCGGCTTTCAGCCTCGACCACGCCGAGGACGTCGGCATCGATGTCGACGATGACCCGCGCGGTGTTGCGGGTCGCGCTCTCATTGACCTGCTCGACGACGAGATCGACCCAACCGATCCAGTCGCTCCGTCCGTCGGCGACAACGGTGATCTCGCCGCCGCTCCGCTTGACCAGATGGCCGCGGTTCTGGCGCAGAATAGCGAATTTGCTGTCGTCGGACTTCTTCAGGCCGAGCTGGTCGAGCAGTTCGATGATCTTCGATTTGTCGGCGGCGGTATAGCGTTGCTTGCCGAGGATGCGATTGATGTCGGCCTGAGCCTTCAGGATCTCACGCCCTTCTGCGAAGGTTTCGTTGTTGAGGGCGCGGGCGCGCAAAAACAGGTTCTCGACGTTGAACGAGGCGAGCTTCATCGCAATCACTCCGTCAAGAATTTGTCATGATACAAATGAATGGCAGTCGATCTGGAGAGTGACCGCAAAGTCCGATTTTGCCAACTCACATTCTGGCGGTCGACGGGGAAAGAGCCGCATGCGCCGTATCGCAAAATCCGACTTCCCGGTCTCCGACGTGCGCCGCTATCTTGAGCCCGGGCCGATCGTGCTGGTATCGTCGCAGTGGAAGGGCGAGCGCAACATCATGACGCTCGGCTGGCACGTCCTGCTCGAATTCACCCCGTCGCTGATCGGCCTGATGATCTCCAGCGGCAACCACTCGTTCGAGATGATCCGCAGCTCCGGCGAATGCGTGGTCAGTCTGCCGACCACCGCGCTGACCGATATCATCGTCGGCATCGGCAACACCTCGGGTGCCGAGATCGACAAATTCGCGCAGTTCGGGCTGACGGCGGAGAAGGCGTCGGCGGTCGCCGCGCCGCTGATCGCCGAATGCCACGCCGCGTTCGAATGCCGGCTGCACGACGATGCACTGGTCGATAAGTACAACTTCTTCATCTTCGAAGTGGTGAAGGCGCACGTCGCGCCCCGGCCGAAGCATCCGCAGACGCTGCACTACACCGGCGATGGCGTGTTCATGGTCGCCGGCAAGACCATCAGCCGCAAGTCGCTGTTCCGACCGGGGATGCTGTGAGTGCGGGCGGTGCCAGTCAGGGCGCCGAAACGTTTGTGAGACCAGCTGCCTTGGCGGCGCGGATTAACCGTTGATCGAAGGTGACGAAGCCATCGCAGGCTTCCGCGCAGCCGAGATGCAGGGCATCGGCGAAATCCAGGCCGGCCTCGACGCGGTCGAGAGCGGCGGCGACCAGCGCTGGGTCCTCAAGCGTGACGCTGGGCAATCCGGCGAAGCTGCGGAGGGCGTGACATACCGCGGAACCATCGAACCCGTAGGCGCTGCGCAGCACCCATTCTGTCTCGAGCATCACGGTCGTGGCGACGAAGACGTCCTCGCCGTCGATGGTGGCGCGGGCTCGGGCGGATTGCATCGGATGATCACCGGTCAGATACCGGACGATCAGATTGGTATCAATCGCGCGCATGACGACGCCGTGCTTCCGCGGCAACCGCGGCGGCCATGTCGTCCAGCGACTTCGGTGGCCCGTCGAAGCGCAGCGAGGCGTAAACCTGGTCCGGCCGGGTCGAAGCGAACAGCGGAGCAGGGCGCAGCAGCACGCCGTCAGGCGTCTCTTCGACGGTCAGTCGGGTGCCGGCCGGCCACTGCCGGCGCTGCCGGATCGCCTTGGGCAGGATGACCTGCCCCTTGGTCGAGACTGTCGTCGTCAGCTTGTCGGCCGGTACTGCCATTGGTCGTGCCCTGTAAGACGAACGTAAGATAGGGCGGGCTTTGCCGGTCGACAAGCCAGATCGATGCCGGAGGGGGGCCGTAGCCGCTCCCTGTGCGGTGGTCGATCAACCCAGGTGATGCACCTGTTGCAGGCCGTAGACCGGGGTCGGGAGGCCTTCCATCCGGGCTTTGAGCTGCAGCGCCAGGAACTGCGAGTAGTGGCGCGACTGGTGCAGGTTGCCGCCGTGAAACCACAGCCCTTCCTGCTGGGTCGGCTTCCACATGTTGCGCTGCTCGCCCTCCCACGGGCCGGGGTCTTTGCGGGTGTTGGAGCCGAGGCCCCAGACCTTGCCGACCTTGTCGGCGACGTCCTTCGAGATCAGGTCCGCGGCCCAGCCGTTCATCGAACCGTAGCCGGTGGCGTAAACGACGAGGTCGGCCGGCAGCTCGGTGCCGTCGCTGAGGACCACCGCGTCCTCGGTGAGCCGCGCGACGTCGACGCCGCTCTTCAGCTTGATGCGGCCGTCGGCGACCAGTTCGGAAGCGCCGACGTCGATGTAATAGCCCGAGCCGCGGCGCAGATACTTCATGAACAGGCCGGAATCGTCATCGCCGTAGTCGAGCATGAAGCCGGCGGCATCCAGCCGCTTGTAGAATTCGGCGTCGCGCTCGCGGATCGCGTTGTAGATCGGAATCTGGAATTCGTGCAGGATCTTGTAGGGCAGCGATGCGAAGATCAGGTCGGCCTTGGCGGTGGTGATGCCGTTCTGTACCGCCTGCTCGGAGTAGAGCCCGGCGAGCCCGAGTTCCATCAGCGAGTTCGACTTGACGATGTGGGTCGACGAGCGCTGCACCATGGTGACGTCGGCGCCGGCCTCCCAGAGTGCCGCGCAGATGTCGTGCGCCGAATTGTTCGAGCCGATCACCACGGCTTTCTTCCCCTTCCACGCATCCGGCCCGGGATGCTGCGAGGAGTGGTGCTGATCGCCCTTGAACACGTCCATGCCCTCGAAGGTCGGCATGTTCGGCTTGGCCGACATCCCGGTGGCGAGCACCAGTTGCTTCGGCGTCAGCGTGATCTCCTGGCCGTCGCGCTCGACCACCACGGTCCATTCCTTGGCGGCTTCATCGTAGGAGGCGCGCTTGCAGACGGTGGAGCCCCAGTAGTTCAGCTCCATCACCTTGGTGTACATCTCCAGCCAGTCACCGATCTTGTCTTTCGGCGCGAACACCGGCCAGTTCGGCGGGAACGGCAGATAGGGCAGGTGGTCGTACCAGACGGGATCGTGCAGGCAGAGCGACTTGTAGCGCTTGCGCCAGCTATCGCCCGGGCGCTCGTTCTTCTCGACGATGATGGTCGGCACGCCGAGCTGGCGCAGCCGCGCGCCGAGCGCGACGCCGCCCTGGCCGCCGCCGATAATCACGCAATAAGGCTGGCGGGTGATGCCGAGCTCGGCGGCCTCGGCGTCGCGCTCTTCCTTCCAGGTTTTGCGGCTCGGATCGGCGCCGTGCTTGACGCCCATCGGGCGCTGAAAGCCTTGCGGCTCTTCGAATCCCTTCAGTTCGGCCATGGTGGTGAGCAGCGTCCAGATCCGGCCGTCCTTGATGCGGAGATGGCCGACGCCGCGGGCGAGCGCGGTGTCGAACTGGATGAAGCACTCGACGATGCCATCGGTCTCGGCGGCGTCCTCGCCGTCGGCGATCCGCCAATGCGACGGCTTGGTATCGGCCAGCCGCGCGCCCAGCATGTCGCGGACCTGATCCTTGCCTTCCATGGTCTTGATGTTCCAGGTGAAGGCGATCAGGTCGCGCCAGTAGCAGTCGGTTTGAAACAGATCGACCGCGCGGTCGATGTCGACGGCACTCAGCGCATCGTCGAGTTGTCCGAGGAGCGTCGTGACTTTGCCGTTCGGCGCGGTGTCGAGCATGTGGGATCCTCCCGTTCTTTGTTGTTGCGACGCCTTGATGCGTTCTTGTTGTGGGACGATCCTAACATCGCGAGTTCGGGAGGCGAGGCCGAAGCAAAGCTGGTGTTGAAGTTGTGATCGGGGGGAGATTGCCGCATCGCACAACGGAAACAGCGCCAAGGACGACGCCACGTGGTCTCAGCTTTCGTCGCGCCGGTCGCGGCGAATCCATCCGATGGCGATCGCCAGCGCGAGGCCGATCCCGATCCCGGCCACGACATTGTCGAGGGCGATGCCTACTCCAACTCCCAAAGCCACGCCGATCGCAATCTGCATTGCATTGATCATGCTGGGCTCCGATCGATTTGGGCTCGGATTGAAAAAGTCTGGGTTGTCGGGCGGTGGCATGGCGCGCGGCTTGTGAGGTCAACCCGGTTTTCGAGCCACTGTTCCCTCGGACCCAATCCCCGATCCGCGCGATGATGATCAGCATTCCCTTAGGCAACTCGATTGGCGGTCGTAGGCGATGGCGCGCTGGCCGCGGTCGAGCAACAAGAGATCCGGGTGTCCATCATGCTCTACGGCATCAAGAGCTGCGACACGGTGAAGAAGGCGCGGGCGTGGCTCGACGACGAGGGCGTCGCTTACGCCTTTCAGGAGTACAAGACCGCCGGAATCGAGACTGCGACGCTGAAGCGCTGGGCCAAGCAGGTCGGCTGCGAGACCTTGCTCAACCGCGTGGGCCCCACCTTTCGACAAATTCTCGGATGCCGACCAGGAAGGGCTCACCGAAGCCAAAGCGATCGCGCTGATGGCGCCGCAGCCTTCGATGATCGAGCGGCCGGTGCTCGAGAAGGACGGCGAAGCTCTGGTTGGCTTCAGGCCGGAGCTTTATGCCGAGGCGCTGCGTTAGCAGGGGGCCAACTGCGCAGTGCGCGTAGTTGCGGCGTCTTTTTGCGCTGATGATCGGCCATTCGGCCGAGTAACGTATCGAGCTCGGTGATCGCCTTGAACAGGTACGGCCCCTTGTTCAGCATCACGCATTCGGCGCGCGCCGCCATCGCGGCGTCGGTCATCTCGCCGCGCGAGGGCGTGCCCTTCTTCACCAGATGTTCGAGCACCTGGGTGGCCCAGATCACCGGGACGTGGGCGGCTTCGCCGATCCACAGGATCTCTTCCTGCATTTCTGCCAGCCGTGCGAAGCCGATCTCGACCGCAAGGTCGCCGCGCGCGATCATGATCGCGGTCGGCTGCCGGCCGGCGGCCTGGACCAGAATGTCCGGCAGGTGGGCGACCGCGTCCGGCGTCTCGATCTTCAGCACCAGCGACAGCTTGTGCCAATCGTCGGGCCGGCGTTCGGCGAGCGCGGCCTGCAGCATCTTGACGTCGCCGACCGACTGCACGAACGAGAACTCGACGCCGTCGGCGTGGGCAGCGACGAAATCGAGGTCGGCGCGGTCCTTGGCGGTCAGCGCCGGGATGTCGAGCGGTGTATCCGGGAAGTTAAGGCCTTTCTCCGGCTTCAGCCGCAGGCCGTTGTCGGCGGTGGCGGTGACGCGCCCGATCAGGCCCCACGCGGTCTTGCGCTCGATCCGGACGCACAGCTTGCCGTCATCGACGAACACCCGGGCGCCGACGGCGGCGCGCGCCAGTGGATCGGGCAGGGTGCATTCCACCGCGAAGTGCTCTTCATCGAGGTCGATGCGGTCGAGCTGGCCTTGTGCCACGATCGCCAAAAGATCGCCGGTGACGATGCGTTCGCGCCCCTCCGGAGCGCGCGCGGCGCCGGTGCGGATCTTCGGCCCGGCGATGTCCATCAGCACCTTCATCCGGCGGCCGGAGGCTTCCTCGGCGACGTGGAGGTGATTGATCATCCGCTGCCAGGCTGCCGCGTCGTCATGGGCGCAGTTGATCCGCACCGCCTCGACCCCGCGCTCGGCGAGCCGCAGCATGAAAGTGGGATCGTCGGCCGCCTCGCTCGGGCAGGTGACCAGCAGGGCGGAACGGCGGGCGCCGGACAGCGGCCCGAACATCTCGGCGCTGCGGCTGGCGAGATCGTGCTCGCCGGCGAAGAACTGCTTTGTCGACGGCCGTAGCATCTCCGGCTCGCCCGCCAGCGTCGCTAGGGTGGCGCGAACAGCGAGCAGCGTCGGCATCACTCGACTTTCCAGCCGGCCGAGCGAGGACAATCCCAGCGCCATCAGGGCGTGCTGCAGCGGGCGCAGATCGTGGTGACGCAGCGCCAGATAATGGGCGAGGTTGGCGGCGCTGGGGCCGAAGCCGGGGCGATGGATCTGATCCGCCCAGCCGGCCAGCCGCTCGCGGCTGCCCTCGTCGATCTCCGTGATCAGCGTGTCGAGCTTGTGCTTGAGGCGGAGGATTTCAGTCGACATCGCAGGCACTCACACGTTTGGGCGGCATAGAGAACCGCATTCCACCCGCTCTAGGATCGCTGGATGAAGCCCATGTGACAGGCACCGTTCCGCAGCCTCAGACTTTCTTCCCAGCTTCTTTCGCGGGTTCACGCACAGCGCGGCCATCGCGCTTGACGGCTGGGGGGTGGTAGCCTGAATGCGAGTCGATTGCTTTCAATCTTGCGGAGCCTGCGCGTGCCCACTACCCTCTATGGCATCAAGAACTGCGACACGATGAAGAAGGCGCGGGCCTGGCTCGACGGTCATGGCGTCAGCTATACGTTCCACGACTACAAGACCGCAGGCATAAATCAGGCGCATCTGGCGCGCTGGGCCGGGCAGGTCGGCTGGGAGACGTTACTCAACCGCGCCGGCGCCACCTTCCGCAAACTGCCCGACGCGGACAAAGAGGGGCTGACCGAAGCCAAGGCGATCGCACTGATGCTGGCGCAGCCGTCGATGATCAAGCGCCCGGTGCTTGAGCACGGCCGCAAGCTGCTGGTCGGCTTCCGGCCGGAGGCTTACGCGGAGGAATTCGAATGATACTGATCACCGGTCGGCCGAGTGCCGGCCGGAGTTTCCCCCAGGTCCGACCGCCCGCAAACGCTGCCCAGCTTTGCATCTTGCACAAGGCTCGCGAATAGCGGCATAGTCGGGCCAGAAAGACGGGCCGGGCGCCAACGGCGCTCCGAGCACCGGCTCCAAAAAAGAAGACATCGGACGTCTGCGCCGGCACCGCATGCGTTCGATGGGGGGAAGCTGCTTGGCCGATGACATCATTCTCGAAACCAACGGGTTGACCAAGGAATTCGCCGGCTTCTTTGCCGTGCGGGACGTCAATCTGCGGGTCCGCCGTGGGCACATCCATGCGTTGATCGGCCCCAACGGGGCCGGCAAGACGACGTGTTTCAATCTGCTTACCAAGTTCCTGCGGCCGTCCGCGGGACAGATTCTGTACAACGGGCAGGACATTACCGCGCTGGCGCCGGCCGACGTGGCGCGGCTGGGGCTGGTCCGCTCGTTCCAGATCTCGGCGGTGTTCCCGCATCTGACCGCGCTGGAGAACGTCCGTGTCGCGCTGCAACGCCAGCACGGCTCGTCGTTCGATTTCTGGCGCTCCAAGAGCGTGCTCGACAAGTACAACGAGCGCGCGCGCGAGCTGCTCGACGACGTCGGACTGTCCGAGTTCGCTGCGACCCCGGCGGTCGAAATGCCCTACGGCCGCAAGCGGGCGCTGGAGATCGCCACCACGCTGGCGCTCGATCCGGAGATGATGCTGCTTGACGAGCCGATGGCCGGCATGGGCCACGAGGACATCGACAAGATCGCGGCACTGATCAAGCGGATCTCGGCCAAGTACACGATCCTGATGGTCGAGCACAATTTGAGCGTGGTCGCCAACCTTTCGGACGTCATCACCGTGCTGACCCGCGGCCAGGTGCTGGCGGAAGGGCACTATACCGAGCTGACGCAGGACCAGCGGGTCAAGGAAGCCTATCTCGGAGCGGGCCATGGTTGAGGCGACGACATTGCAGCGGCCGGCTTCGTCGGCTGCGGGAGCGGCGCTTTTGAGCGTGCGCGATCTGCAGGCGTGGTACGGCGAATCCCACATCCTGCACGGCATGAATTTCGACGTCCGCGAAGGCGAGGTGGTGACGCTGCTCGGGCGCAACGGCGCCGGCAAGACCACCACGCTGAAGGCGGTGATGGGGATCGTCGGCAAGCGTAGTGGAACCATTATCTTCGACGGCACCGACATCAGCCGGGCCTCGTCCGACAAGATCGCCCGCCGCGGCATCGCGTTCTGCCCCGAGGAGCGCGGAATCTTCGCCAGCCTCGACGTCCGCGAGAACCTGATGCTGCCGCCGCAGGTCCGCCCCGGAGGGCTGTCGCTCGATCAGATTTTCGAACTGTTCCCGAACCTGCGCGAGCGGCTGAAGAGTCAGGGCACCAAGCTGTCTGGCGGCGAGCAGCAGATGCTGGCGATCGCTCGCATCCTGCGCACCGGGGCGCGGTTCCTGATGCTGGACGAGCCGACCGAAGGTCTGGCGCCGGTGATCATCCAGCAGATCGGCGCCACCATCGCGCGGCTGAAGAAGCAGGGCTTCACCATCCTGTTGGTGGAGCAGAACTTCCGCTTCGCAGCCACGGTGGCGGATCGCTACTACGTGGTCGAGCACGGCAAGATCATCGACGGCTTCGCCAATTCCGAGCTCGAAGCCAACATGGACAAGCTTCACACCTATCTCGGCGTCTGACGCCGGGGCCATTGGAATCCACGAAAGACTGAGAGCAAGATGGATATCAACGTCCCCGCTCTGTTGGCGCAGCTTCTGGTCGGCCTGATCAACGGCTCGTTCTATGCGCTGCTCAGCCTCGGCCTCGCCGTGATCTTCGGCATGCTCAACATCATCAACTTCGCGCACGGCGCGTTGTATATGATGGGTGCGTTTTGCGCCTATTTCCTGCTGAATCTGCTCGGCCTGAACTATTGGTGGGCGCTGATTCTGTCGCCGATCATCGTCGGTCTGTTCGGCATGGTGATGGAACGCACGCTGCTGCAATGGCTGTCGGGCCTCGATCACCTCTACGGCCTGTTGCTCACCTTCGGCGTCGCGCTGATCATCCAGGGCGTGTTCCAGAACTATTTCGGTTCTTCCGGGCTGCCTTATGCGATCCCCGAACAGCTTCGCGGCGCGATCAATCTCGGCTTCATGTATCTGCCGGTGTATCGCGGCTGGGTGGTGGTGTTCTCGCTTGTGGTGTGCCTGCTCACCTGGTTCATGATCGAGCGCACCCGGCTCGGCGCGTACTTGCGCGCCGCCACCGAGAACCCGACCCTGGTGCGAGCGTTCGGCATCAATGTGCCGCGGATGATCACGCTGACCTACGGCCTCGGCGTCGGGCTGGCGGCACTCGCCGGCGTGCTGTCGGCACCGATCAACCAGGTCCGGCCGCTGATGGGTGCCGACCTGATCATCGTGGTGTTCGCCGTGGTGGTGATCGGCGGCATGGGCTCGATCATGGGCTCGATCATCACCGGCTTTGCCCTCGGCGTGATCGAGGGCCTGACCAAATATTTCTACCCCGAGGCCTCCAACACCGTTGTGTTCGTGCTGATGGTGCTGGTGCTGCTGGTGAAACCCTCGGGCCTCACGGGACGGGCAACCTGACATGACCTCGATTACGCAGAATTCCGTCCCGACGACGACCCGCCGCCCGGTGCGCGACGAGATGATCGCATTCGGCATCATGACGGTGGTGCTCGCCGTGGTGCCGTTCACCGGGGTGTATCCGTTCTTCGTGATGCAGGGGTTGTGCTTCGCGCTGCTCGCATGTGCCTTCAATCTGCTGATCGGCTATGGCGGGCTGCTGTCGTTCGGCCACGCGATGTTCCTCGGCACCGCTGGCTATGTCAGCGGCCACGCACTCAAGGTGTGGGGGCTGCCGCCGGAACTGGCGATCGTGGTTGGGACCGGGGCGTCATTCTGTCTCGCGGTTGTCACCGGCCTGATCGCGATCCGTCGCCAGGGCATCTATTTTGCGATGATCACCCTGGCACTGTCGCAGCTCCTCTATTTCATCTATCTGCAAGCGCCGTTCACCCACGGCGAGGACGGCATTCAGGGCATCCCGCAAGGCAAGCTGTTCGGCTTCATCGATCTGTCGAACGCCACCACGCTGTATTTCGTGGTGCTGGCCGGTTTCCTGCTCGGCTTCCTGATCATCTACCGGGCGATCAACTCGCCGTTCGGCGAGGTGCTGAAAGCGATCCGCGAGAACGAACCGCGCGCGATCTCGCTCGGCTACAAGACCGACCAGTACAAACTGCTGGCCTTCATCCTCTCGGGCACGCTGGCGGGCTTCGCCGGTTCGCTGAAGGTGTTCGTGGCGCAGAACGCATCGTTGACCGACGTGCACTGGACGATGTCCGGCGAGATCGTGTTGATGACTCTGGTCGGCGGGCTCGGCACCATCTTCGGCCCGGTTGTCGGCGCCTTCGTGATCATCGCGATGCAGCAATATCTCGCCGGCTTCGGCCAGTGGGTCACGGTGATCCAGGGCGTGATCTTCGTCGCCTGCGTGCTGACGTTCCGCCGCGGCATCGTCGGCGAGATCGGGCATCTGTTCAAACGGTCGCTGTAGCGGCGAGGGCGCGGGCCGCGGCGTCCAGAAAAGGCGAGGGCCGCGGCGAGCTGCACTTCGCTTCCCCGAACGGCGACCTGTCCAAATGAAAAACCGCCGGGTGGCTGGGCCACTCGGCGGTTTTCTGCTTTGACGGTCTGATCCCGCCGGCGCTCCTTATTTCGGCGGCGGCTCGGGCCGCGCCGTGTGCTCCAGCGGCAATTCGGCTTCGCTCTCCGCGTGGTGATCTCGCCGCAGATGCACCGCCTTCTTCCGAGGCCGGGAATGTTCGACCGCGTCGGTCATCAGCTTCTCGACGTCCGCGCTGTATTTCGGC
>NZ_QPFS01000081.1:0-22770 GCF_010906995.1 Rhodopseudomonas sp. WA056
AGATGGGTATAAGAGACAGGAGCGCGACGTCGGCGCTGGCGCGGTGGCCGAGGATCGCGCCCATGTCGAACTCCGGATGCGCCGCGACGCGGGCGACGTCGCGCAGGCTCGGCTGCCGCTGCGCGTCGTACTGCACCACCTTGTAGTCGGCGCCGGGGCCGACGCAGTGCGCCGCGCTCAGCACCAGGTCGGGCGCGATCAGCGTCCCCGAACAGAAATTGCCGCGCGAGCCGACGATGGTGACCACGGCGCGGGAAAGCGCGCCGGTCGCCTCGGGGGCGCCGCCGACCATCGCCGCCGCCGGTGAGGCCAGCGCGGCGCCGAGCAGACAGCCGAATGTGAGCGTGCGGATCATGGCGGCGCGTTTCGCCCGCCGCCGCGGCGCTGTCAATCGCCGATCACCACCTACGAGGAACCGCCATGCCGATGCTGCTGCTGGCCGGGCCGGCCATGGAGCCGTGGACCGTCGCTGATCTCAAGAGCTTCCTGCGCGTCGAGCACGACGCCGATGACGCGGTGATCGCCTCGCTGCTGACGGCGGCGCGCGCCCAGATCGAGGCCGCGACCGGCCGGATGCTGCTGGCGCAGCGCTGGCGGCTGGTGCGCCACGCCTGGCCGCGCGACGGCCGCATCGTGCTGCGTGGCGGCCCGCTGCGGGCGCTGATCGCGGTGCGGACCTTTGACGCGCACGGCGCCGCGCACGATGTCGATCCCGCCAGCTTCGTGCTCGATCTCGCCGGCGGCGTGATCGCGTCGCCGCATTGGGCGCTGCCGGAGCCGGGCCGCGCGGCCGCCGGCATCGAGCTCGACCTCGAACTCGGCTACGGCAGCGCGGCCGACGACGTGCCGCCGCCGCTGCGCCACGCGGTGCGCCTGCTGGCGGCGCATTGGTACGACAACCGCGGCGACGCTGCGTCTGGAGCAGGCACCGCGGTGCTGCCCGGCGGCATCGCCGCGATGATCGCGGGCTATCGCACGGTGACGCTGTGATCGATCCCGGCCGCTTGAACCGCCGGCTGACACTGCTGGCGCCGGTCGAGACCGACGACGGGCAGGGCGGCGTGGTGCGGAGTTACGCGGCGCAGGCGGTGGTGTGGGCCAGCGTCGTGCCGCTCGCCGCCCGCGAGGGCGTCGCGGCTGATCAAGATCGTGCCGCGCTGCGCGCCAAGATCACGTTGCGTGCCGGCGTGACGCTGTCGCGCGCGCATCGGCTGACTGATGGCGACAGCGTGTATCGCATCATCGCCTGGCGCAGCCGCGAGCGCGGCGCGCTGCTCGAGATCGACGCCGAGACGGAGCAGACATGATCCCTGCCAGCGTTGCGCTGCGCGCGGCGATCCATCGCGCGCTGATCACCGACACAGCGCTGCTCACCGCACTCGGCGGGCCGCGGATCTACGACGAGCCGCCGCGCGAGGCGGCGTTTCCGTTCGTCACCCTCGGCGAAGCGCGGATCAGCGACGTCTCCGCCGACGATGCGCCGACCCAGGAGCATCAACTGACACTGCACGCCTGGTCGCGCCAGGGCGGCCACAAGGAGGCGCATGTGATCACCGGCGCGCTGCTGCAGGCGCTGGACGATGCGCCGCTCGCCCCGTCCGGCCATCGCCTCGTCAATCTGCGGTTCGCGCTCGCCGACATCCGCCGCGAGCCCGACGGCCGCACCTATCACGCCTTGGTGCGATTTCGCGCCGTCACCGAACCGATTAGTTAGCAGGAGCCGCGCATGGGCGCACAGAAGGGCAAGGATCTGCTGCTCAAGATCCACGACGGGACGAACTACGTCACCGTCGCCGGCTTGCGCAGCCGCAAGATCGCGTTCAACGCCGAACTGGTCGACATCACCCACGCCGAATCCGCCGACCGCTGGCGCGAACTGCTGGCCGGCGCCGGCGTCCGCCGCGCGTCGATCTCCGGCCGAGGCCTGTTCAAGGATGCAAGCTCCGACGCGCTGGTGCGAACTGCATTCTTCAGCGGGCTGATCAGCGACTGCCAGGTGGTGGTGCCGGATTTCGGCAGTATCACCGGGCCGTTCCAGATCGCCAGCCTCGAATTCGCCGGCGAGCACAACGGCGAAGTCACCTTCGACCTGACGCTGGAGAGCGCCGGCGCGCTCGGCTTCGTCGCCTTGTGAGAGGACAGCATGGCCAACAAACATCGCGGTGAAATCGAAGCCGAACTCGGCGGCCGGACCCGCACGCTGGTGCTCACCCTCGGCGCGCTCGCCGAGCTGGAAGCCGCGTTCGCCGCCACCGATCTCGTCGCACTGGCGCAGCGCTTCGGCAGCGGGCATCTGTCGGCGCGCGATCTGGTCCGGATCATCGCCGCGGGCCTGCGCGGCGCCGGCGAGGCGGTCCGCGATGATGAAGTCGCGGCGATGACGGTGAGCGGCGGCGCCGCCGGCTATGCCGGTATCGCGGCCGAGCTGCTGGCCGCGACGTTCGGCGAGGCGGCGGCGTGACGCCGTTTCCGTGGGCGGAGGCGATGCAGTTCGGTCTCGGCGTGCTGCGGCTGCCGCCCGATCAGTTCTGGCGGATGACGCCGCGCGAACTCGCCGCCGCGATCGCCGGCCTGCGCGGCGGCGCGACACCGCCGCTCGGCCGCGCCGCGCTCGACGAACTGATGCGGCGCTATCCGGATCACGAGGAACTTGCGTGATGACGGGCGACGGCAACGAGACATGCGACTGCGGCTGCGTCGAGGAGACGACTCAGAAGGTCGACCAGCTCACCACCAAGACCCAGGCGCTGAGCAGCGAAGCCAAGGGCTTCGCGCACGCGATGACCTCGGCGTTCTCGCAGGCGGTCACCGGCGGCAAGCAGTTCGAGGACGTGCTGAAGTCGCTGGCGCTGAAGGTTTCGGATCTGGCGGTCAAGGCGGCGCTGAAGCCGCTGACCACCAGTCTCGCCAGCGGCTTCGACAGCCTGTTCTCCGGCCTGTTCGGTGGCACGACGGCCAAGAACGCCGACGGCGCGATCAAGCCGTTCGCGGCCGGCGGCGTGATCGGTACGCCGACTTACTTCCCGATGCTCGGCGGCGGTGTCGGCCTCGCCGGCGAAGCCGGTCCCGAGGCGATCCTGCCGCTGACGCGCGGCGCCGACGGCCGGCTCGGCGTCGCCTCCAGCGGCGGCGCCACCACGGTCAACATCCAGATCGCGACGCCCGACGCCGACAGCTTCCGCCGCTCCGAGACCTATCTCACCGGCCAGATCGCCCGCGCCGTCGCGCGCGGCCAGCGCGGGCTTTGAGCCGACAGCCGTTCATCCGCATCATTGCGAGCCTGCTCCTCGCAATGACGGCGAGGGTGGATCGATTTGATTCCTGGTGCAGCAAGTCATGACCCCATTCCACGAAATCCTGTTCCCGCTCGACGTCGCGCTGAAGAGCGCCGGCGGGCCGGAGCGGCGCACCGAGATCGTCGGCTTCGGCTCGGGCCGCGAACAGCGCAACGCGCGCTGGGCGGACTCGCGGCGGCGCTACGACGCCGGCTACGGCGTCAAGACGTTCGAAGCGCTGCAGCAAGTGGTCGCGTTCTTCGAGGAGCGCCGCGGTCCGCTCACCGGCTTCCGCTGGCGCGACCGGCTGGATTGCAGTTCGGCCGCGCCCGGCGCGCCGGTGTCGCCGCTCGACCAGGGCATCGGCATCGGCGACGGCACGCGCGCGAGCTATCAACTCGTCAAGACCTACGGCGCCGGCTTTGCCCCCTATGTGCGCACGATCACCAAGCCGGTCGCCGGCACCGTCCGCGTTGCGGTCGGCGGCGTCGAAGCCGCGGCCGCCGCGTTCGGCTGCGATCCCGCCACCGGCATCGTCAGCTTCGCGCCCGGCCATCAGCCGCCATCCGGTGCAGCGGTGACCGCGGGCTTTCAGTTCGACGTGCCGGTGCGGTTCGACACCGACTACCTCGAAGTCGATCTTTCGGCGTTCGCCGCCGGCGCCATTCCGAAGATCCCGCTGGTCGAGATCAGGGGCTGAGAACGTGAGAGCAAACGCGCTGCGGGGGCGCGTCGGGCGTGAAGCATTCCTTGCTTTTCGGACGTCCGAATGGATGAAGGCGACGTCCGATCGGACGAGTGCCGGTTCAACGATCCTTTCCGCGGCAAAACTGAAAATGGCGAGCCGACAGAAAAGTTCGGCGCAACGACACGCCATTGCCCAGAAAGGCAAACGTCCATGTCAGGTATCGTTCTTTCGAACGCCGTCCGCCAGAATCTCTCGTCGCTTCAGGCCACGGCCGACTTGCTCGCCACCACCCAGAGCCGCCTCTCGTCCGGCAAGAAGGTGAACACGGCGCTCGACAATCCGACCAACTTCTTCACCGCCGCTTCGCTCGACAGCCGCGCCAGCGACATCAACAACCTGCTCGACGGCATCGGCAACGGCGTGCAGATCCTGCAGGCCGCCAACACCGGCATCACCTCGCTGAACAAGCTGGTGGACAGCGCCAAGTCGATCGCCAACCAGGCGCTGCAGACCGTGGCCGGCTACGCCACCAAGTCGAACGTCTCGGCGACCATCTCCGGCGCCACCGCCGATGACCTGCGCGGCACCCAGAGCTTCAGCAACGCCGTTGCCAGCAGCAACGTGGTGTTCGACGGCTCTGCGGGCGGTGCCACCACCGCCTCCGGCAGCGATCTGCTGGGCGGTGTCGCCGTCAGCATCGCGGCTGCGACCGCCGTCACCGCCCTCGGCGCCGCCGACAACACCGCGCTCGGTAGCGCGCTGACCGTCGGCACCGCCAGCGGCGCCGCCACCGGCACCAGCAAGATCAGCGATCTGACCAACGGTCTGACCGCGACTGCGACCGGTCCGGCCGCCGGTGACGCGATCACCGTCAACGGCAAGACCATCACCTTCACCACCGCCGGTGCGGCGAAGGCGGACTCCGAAGGCAACTACACGATCGGCCTCGATCAGGACCTGACGGCCCTGACCAAGACCATCGACGCGATGAACAACAATACGACCAACGCGTCGACCGTCACCGGCGGCAAGCTGGAACTGCACTCGGGCACCAACAGCCCGCTGACGATCAGCGACAACGCCGGCGGTGCGGTGCTGGCCAAGCTCGGGCTGGGCGGCTCGACCGAGTTCAAGGTCGATACGGCTGCTGCGACGGCATCGGCCAACATCTCGGGCTCGACCCAGTTGTTCAACAGCCACGGCGGCCTGTCCTCGACCGCGATCGCTGACGGCACCCAGCTCACCGTCAACGGCAAGACCATCACCTTCAAGACCTCGGATGCGCCGCAGGGTAACAACATTGCCACCGGCACCGGCGTTCTCGGCCGCATCGGCACCGACGGCAACGGCAACTCGACGATCTATCTCGGCAACCAGAGCAACTTCACCAACGCGACCGTGGGTGACGTTCTGACCGCGATCGATCTCGCCAACGGCGTCAAGTCGGCTTCGATCTCGAACGGCGTGGCGACGATCTCGACCAGCGCCGGCCAGACCCCGTCGTCCGTGGCTGCCGGCATCGTCACCATCAACAGCTCGTCGGGTGCCGACCTCAATCTGACCGGCCCGACCGATCTGCTCAAGAACCTCGGCCTGACCACTGCGACCGGCTCTGGCCCGCTGACCCTGACCAAGCAGCGCACCACCGACGGCACCACGCTTGGTACGCTGATCGCGGACGGCTCGACCCTGAACGTGAACGGCAAGACCATCACGTTCAAGAACGCCGCGGTGCCGACGGCCTCCGCGTCGCACACCGGAATCTCCGGCAACGTCGAAACCGACGGCAACGGCAACTCGACCGTGTACCTGCAGAAGGGCACTCTCGACGACGTGCTGAAGGCGGTCGATCTCGCCACCGGCGTGCGCAAGGCGACGCTCGGCAACGCCGGTGCGGTGATCTCCACCGCGAGCGGTACGGCCAACTCGTCGATCACCAGCGGCATGCTGAAGCTCTCGACCGGTCTGCAGTCCGACCTCAGCATCACCGGTACCGGCAATGCCATGGCGGCGCTCGGCCTGACCGGCCCGAGCGGCACCGACAGCTCGTTCTCCGCGACCCGCGGTGCGAGCGCCGGCAGCCTGAACGGCAAGTCGCTGACCTTCACCTCGTTCAACGGCGGTGCGGGCGTCAACGTCACGTTCGGTGACGGCACCAACGGCACCGTCAAGTCGCTGGCCCAGCTCAACGTCGCGCTGGCCGCCAACAACATGTCGGCGTCGATCGACAACGCCACCGGCAAGCTGACGATCTCGACCTCCAACGACTTCGCCTCCCACTCGATGGGCGGCAGCGAAGGTGGCGTGCTCGGCGGCACTGCGCTGACGACTCTGACCTTCTCGACGCCGCAGGCGCCGGTTGCGGACGTCAATGCCCAGAACACCCGTGCGGGTCTGGTCAAGCAGTTCAACGACATCCTGAACCAGATCAAGACCACGGCTCAGGACGCTTCGTTCAACGGCGTCAACCTGCTGAACGGCGACACCCTGAAGCTGGTGTTCAACGAAACCGGCAAGTCGACGATCTCGATCCAGGGCGTCACGTTCGATCCGACCGGCCTCGGTCTGTCGGACCTGTCGTCGGGCACCGACTTCATCGACAACAACGCGACCAACGCGGTGCTGACCAAGCTGAGCGCCGCCTCGACCACGCTGCGGTCGCAGGCTTCGGCGTTCGGTTCGAACCTGTCGGTGGTGCAGGCCCGTCAGGACTTCTCGAAGAGCCTGATCAACGTGCTGCAGACCGGCTCGGCGAACCTGACGCTGGCCGACACCAACGAGGAAGCGGCGAACAGCCAGGCGCTGTCGACCCGCCAGTCGATCGCGGTGTCCGCGCTGTCGCTGGCCAACCAGTCGCAGCAGGGCGTGCTGCAGTTGCTGCGTTAACGAAACCGATCGAGCCGGCGGCATCCGCCGCCGGCTCGATCACTTGAACTGAGGAGACGACCGATGCCGCTGAGCGAGACCACACCGATGAGCGTCGCCAGGACGCCGCGAGGATCGCGCAAGGCATCGTCCGGACTGAAGATCACGCTGAAGCCGTTCGAGCGGATCGAGATCGGCGGTCTGACGCTGATCAACGGATGGACCGAATCGTCGACGTTCTCGATCGAAGGCACCGCGCCGGTGCTGCGCCAGGCCAACACGATTCTCGAGGACCACGCCGACACCAGCCTGCGGCAGGTCTATCTGCGCTTACAGAAACTCTATCTGCGCCGTGACGGAGCGACCCTTGAAGGCTACCATCAGGCGGTGGAGCGCCTTCTGCTGGAGATGCCCGCGGCCGCTGAAGCCGTGCAAAAGGCCAACCAGGCGATCGCCGACCAGCGGCTCTATGCGGCGCTGAAGGCGTATCGCGATCTGCTCGATCAGACCGACGAGGGATGGTCGTCGCAAGCGTCCGAGCCGGCGCCGATCCGACAGGGCGATCCCGAAGCGCTGCCCAGGGTCGAATTCGTGCGCGACCGGCGGAAATATCGCGCGGGAGCCTCGCGCAGCCAGCCCGGATAGGCCGCAACGGTGCCATCGCCAAATTTGGGGATGACGAATCCCTGGGGCCTGATCTAGTTTCCCGTAAAATTACTAGGTCGCAAGACGCGCCGCGCCCCGACCGAGGTGGTTTTTCCTTCTACGTCAAGTGCTTGCCAATCATGCCGGGTTCTCACCTATCGAACATCGTCAAGGGGGTCGGAATCAGCGCCCTGGTGATCGATCGGGACGGCAAGATTCTCGAAGCCAGCGACGAGCCGGCGATGTCCGGCGCCAAATCCAAGAGCAAGGTCGGCAGCAGCTATTTCGACGCCTGCATCCGTCCGGATCGGCACTCGCTGGAATTGCTGCGCGGGTTCAAGAGCCTCGCCGAAAAGAGCATCGACTTCTTCTCGACGGTCAGTTGGCGCGAAGAGGCCGGCGAACGAAAGCACTTCCTGATCGTGGCGACGCCGTGCGACGACGATCCGGACGCGATCGTGGTGTTGCACATCGATGTGTCGGTCCTGCTGGGCGGACGTCAGGAATTGTCCGCGCTGATGATCGGGCAGGGGGCGGCCGCTGCGGCTCAAGTCGATGCCGCAATGATCGGAGCCGTGCGCGGTGCGATCGTCGATGCGCTCGCGGCCTCGCAGGTGCCCACGCCGACATTGACGATTCCCAAGCAATCCAGGGAGCCCAACGCTCTCAGCGAACTTACTCCCTCGCAGTTGGAACTTCTGCCCTATCTGGCGAGCGGAAAGAGCAACCGGCAGATCGCCAAAGAGCGCGACATGAGCGTGTTCACGGTGAAGTCTCAGGTGGCCGGCATCATCCAGAAGCTGAACGTCGCCAACCGCACGCAGGCGGCACTGTTCGCGATGCGCAACAGCGAGGCCTTGGGAATTCGATCGCGAGCCTAGAGCGGTTCATCGTTTGATTGACACGATCCGACCTTTCCGAAGGCACTGAGTCCTCATCCTGAGGAACCCGGCTAAGCCGGGCGTCTCGAAGGATGGGGCAACGCATTCCCTGCGTCACATGGTTCGAGACGGCGCTACGCGCCTCCTCACCATGAGGTTCTGCCTGTTGCAGGCTCTCCGAAGCGCGGGTTCGATTCTATCGAAAACAGGATTGCTTTACGCGCGAGGCCTCACCCGCCGATCGCCTCGCGGCGGAACGCGCCGGGGCTTTTCGCCATCCATTTCCGGAAGGCGCGGTGGAACGCGCTGGGTTCGGCGAAACCGAGGTCGGCGGCGATGTCGCCGACCGGCTTTTCGTTGTCCGCCAGCCAACGGATCGCCAGCGCGCGGCGGATCTCGTCCTTGATGGTCTGGTAGGTCTGGCCCTCGGCGCTCAGCCGGCGGCGCAGCGTCGAGGCCGGGATCTTCATCTGCCTGGCCAGCGTTTCGAAGTTCGGCCACGCGGTCGGTGGCTTGGCGCGCAGCGTGGTGCGGATCGCGGCGGTGAGGGTGGCGTCGTGGCGGTAGCGGACCAGAATGTTCGCCGGCGCCCGGCGCAAGAACTCCTTCAGCGCCCGCTCGGTGCGGTTGGTGCGCAGCTCGAGAAAGGCGGCATCGAACACCAGCGCGCTTTCCGGCTGGCCGAACCGCACCGGCGCACCGAAGAACGACCGATAGTCGGCGGCGAAGGCCGGCGGGCCGCAGGCGAAATCCACCCGGCGCAGCGGCAGCCGCCGCCCGACCAGCCAGCAGGCGATGCCGTGCACCACGATCCAGAAGGTGCGATAGGCGAAGGCCGAGCGCGGCGCTGTCTTGTCACGGAGCACGATGCGGGCGAGGCCGTCTTCGATCCGCAATTCGCCGCTGGGATCGTCCAGGGCGATCTTCAGAAATCGCAGCGCGCGGTTCAGCGCCTGGTGCAGCGTTCCGGCGTTGAGCACCGCGTGCCCGAGCAGCGTGAACGATCCAGGGCGCATCGGCCGGCCGCCGAGACCGAAGAACTCGTCGTCCATCGCCGCGGCCACCGCCAGCCACAATGCACCGAATTCGGCGGCCGAGACCCGTTCCCGCACCACCTCGGGCAAGCCGGCGGAGGCGAACACCGGCCCGGGCGCGATGCCGGCCCGAACCAGACAATCGGCCACCTCCTCCACGAACAAAGGCGCAATCGTCCGCCGCTCCAACTCGTCGGTTCCTTCTCGAAAGTGGCAAAACCGATCACAAATCTAGGTCAGTTTGGTCCTAGAAAGCCACAGCGCTCCGCCGCTTAATCCGCCCCCGTGAATCCACTCGCGTCAAACCCTCGTGCCAACAACGAGGGCAGGGGAAGAAACACCATGAGCAACGCCCATCCTGCGGCAGCAGCCATCGAAGATTACGCCGACGTTCTTGCGCGGTTTCGCCGCGAGGATCTCGAAGCGCTGTTCGACGGCGACTTCGCGACCGGCATCAACGTATGCGTCGAATGCTGCGACCGTCACGTCGCCGGCGGCGGCACGGCGCTGGATTGGGAAAGCCAGGACGGCCGCACCGCATCGTTCAGCTTCGGACAGATGCAGGACTATGCGGCCCGCGTCGCCAATCTGCTGGTCGCACAGGGCGTCAAACCCGGCGACGTCGTCGCCGGCATGCTGCCGCGCACGCCCGAGCTGCTGGCGCTGATCCTCGGCACCTGGCGCGCCGGCGCGGTGTATCAGCCGCTGTTCACCGCGTTCGGTCCGAAGGCGATCGAGCACCGCGTCAAGATGAGCGCCGCCAAGCTGGTGGTCACCGATGTGGCCAATCGCGCCAAGCTCGCCGACGTCGCCGATTGCCCGACCGTGGCGATCGTGCTGCGGCCCGGCGAGACCGCGCCGCTCGGCGATCTCGATTTCCATGCCGAGATCGCGGCGCAATCGACTGCGTTCGAGCCGGTGCTGCGCAAAGGCAGCGATCTGTTCCTGATGATGTCGACCTCCGGCACCACCGGCTTGCCGAAGGGCGTGCCGGTGCCGATCAACGCGCTGCCGGCGTTCTATTCGTACATTCGCGATGCGGTCGACCTGCGCCCCGATGACATCTTCTGGAACATCGCCGATCCGGGCTGGGCCTATGGCTTGTACTACGCGGTCACTGGCCCGCTGCTGCACGGCCATGCCACCACGTTCTACGACGGTCCGTTCACCGCCGAGAGCACCTATGGATTGATCAAGCGCCGCGGCATCACCAATCTGGCCGGCGCGCCGACCGCGTATCGGCTGCTGATCGCGGCGGGACCGGAAGCGGCGGCGCCGGTGAAGGGCCAGCTCCGCGTCGTCAGCAGCGCCGGCGAGCCGCTCAATCCGGAAGTGATCCGCTGGTTCGCCGAGCATCTCGCCGCGCCGATCCATGATCACTACGGCCAGACCGAACTCGGCATGGTGGTGAACAATCACCACCGCCTGCGCCACACCGTGCATCCGGGCTCCGCGGGTCTGGCAATGCCCGGCTTCCGCGTCGCGGTGCTCGACGAGCAGAGCAACGAACTGCCGCCGAACGTGCCGGGCGTGCTGAGCGTCGATCTCAAGCGCTCGCCGCTGATGTGGTTCTCCGGCTATTGGCAGCAGGAAACGCCGGCGATCGAAGGCGGTTACTACCGCACCGGCGACACCGTCGAGCTGGAGCCGGATGGGTCGATCAGCTTCGTCGGCCGCGCCGACGACGTCATCACCTCGTCGGGCTATCGCATCGGCCCGTTCGATGTCGAGAGTGCGCTGATCGAGCATGCGGCGGTGATCGAGGCGGCAGTGATCGGCAAGCCCGATCCCGAGCGCACTGAGATCGTCAAAGCCTATGTGGTGCTCGCCAAGGACGTGACACCGAGCGAGGCGCTGGCCGAGGAGCTGCGGCAATACGTCAAGAAGCGGCTCTCGGCGCATGCCTATCCGCGCGAGATCGAATTCCTGGAGCAACTTCCGAAGACGCCGAGCGGCAAGCTGCAACGCTTCATCCTGCGCAAGCGCGACACCGAGCCGGCGGGCGCGGCCCAGGGCACTTCTTCTGCAGCTTGAGATACGGATTAAATCGTCATGAACATTACTGATCGCGTTTTCCTGGTCACCGGTGCCGCTTCCGGTCTCGGCGCCGCCACCGCCCGCACGCTGGTCGCCGGCGGCGCCAAGGTGGTCGGCCTCGATCTCAACGCCGAGGCCGGCGCCAAGCTCGAGCAGGAGCTCGGTGCGAGCTTCCGCTTTCTCGCCACCGACGTCACCAAGGCCGAGGATGCCGAGGCGGCGGTGAAGCTCGCCCAGGACGTGTTCGGCCACGTCAACGGGCTGGTGAACTGCGCCGGCGTGGCGCCGGGCGAGAAGGTGCTCGGCCGCACCGGCCCGCACAAGCTCGACAGCTTCGCCCGGGCGATCACCATCAACCTGATCGGCAGCTTCAACATGATCCGGCTCGCTGCCGAGGCGATGAGCAAGGAACAGCCGGACGCCGAAGGCGAGCGCGGCGTGATCATCAACACCGCTTCGGTCGCGGCGTTCGACGGCCAGATCGGGCAGGCAGCGTATTCGGCCTCCAAGGGCGGCGTCGCCGCGATGACGCTGCCGATTGCGCGCGAGCTCGCGCAGCACGGCATTCGCGTGGTGACGATCGCACCCGGCATCTTCGAAACCCCGATGATGGCCGGGATGCCGCAGCCGGTGCAGGATGCGCTCGGCAAGAGCGTGCCGTTCCCGCCGCGGCTCGGCCGGCCGGCCGAATATGCCGCGCTGGTCAAGGCGATCTGCGAGAATACGATGCTGAACGGCGAGGTGATCCGCCTCGACGGTGCACTGCGGATGGCGCCGCGCTGAGGCGCGGCGTTTCCTCTATCGTCCCGATCAAACAAACCAAAATCCAGGGAGAACTCCCATGACCCACGATCCTATCGTTATCGTCGGCTCCGCCCGGACCCCGATGGGCGGCTTTCAGGGCGAGCTGAAGGACGCCACCGCATCGCAGCTCGGCTCCGCCGCGATCTCGGCCGCGGTCGAGCGCGCCGGCCTGAAGCCGGATGCGATCGATGAAGTCGTGTTCGGCTGCGTGCTTCCCGCCGGCCAGGGCCAGGCACCCGCCCGGCAGGCTTCGCTCGGCGCCGGCCTGCCGCTGTCGGCGGGCTGCACCACCGTCAACAAGATGTGCGGCTCCGGCATGAAGGCGGCGATGCTCGCGCATGATCTACTGATCGCCGGCAGCGCCACCGTTGCGGTGGCCGGCGGCATGGAGAGTATGACCAACGCGCCGTATCTGCTCGACCGCGCCCGCGGCGGCTACCGGATGGGCCACGGCCGGGTGCTCGACCACATGTTCCTCGACGGCCTCGAAGACGCCTACGACAAGGGGCGGCTGATGGGCACCTTCGCCGAGGACTGTGCGCAGAACTATCAGTTCACCCGCGAGACCCAGGACAACTTCGCCATCACCTCGCTGACCCGCGCCCAAGCCGCGATCAAGGACGGCTCGTTCGCCCGCGAGATCACGCCGGTGACGATCAAGGCCGGCAAGGCGGACATCACTGTGACCACCGACGAGCAGCCGCTGAAGGCCAAGCTCGACAAGATCCCGACGCTGAAGCCGGCGTTCCGCGAAGGCGGCACCGTGACGGCGGCGAACTCGTCGTCGATCTCGGACGGCGCCGCGGCGCTGGTGCTGATGCGCCGCTCGGAAGCCGACAAGCGCGGCCTGAAGCCGCTCGCCGCGATCGTCGGCCATTCCACCCACGCGCACGAACCGGCGCTGTTCGCCACCGCGCCGATCGGCGCGATCCGCAAGCTCAGCGAACGCACCGGCTGGAATCTCGCCGACGTCGATCTGTTCGAAGTCAACGAGGCGTTCGCGGTGGTGGCGCTGGCGGCGATGCACGATCTCGGCCTGCCGCACGACAAGGTCAACGTCCATGGCGGCGCCTGCGCGCTCGGCCATCCGATCGGCGCCTCGGGCGCGCGCGTACTGGTGACGCTGCTGGCGGCGCTGGAGAAGTACGATCTCAAGCGCGGTATCGCCTCGCTGTGCATCGGCGGCGGCGAAGCCACCGCCGTCGCCGTCGAGCGGCTGTCGTGAGCGTATTATGATCCTCAACGAACTACAGACCCAGATCCGCGACACCGCCCGCGACTTCGCGCGCGAACGGCTCGCCCCGACCGCGGCGGCGCGCGACGCCGCGCATGCGTTTCCGCGCGCCGAACTGACCGAGATGGGCCAGCTCGGCTTTCTCGGCATGCTGGTGCCGGAAGCCTATGGCGGCTCCGACACCGGCATGGTGGCCTACACCCTGGCGCTGGAAGAGATCGCCGCCGGCGACGGCGCGTGCTCGACCATCGTCAGCGTGCATTCCTCAGTCGGCTGCATGCCGATCCTGAAATTCGGCACCGACGAGCAGAAACAGCGCTTCCTGCCCAAGCTCGCCAGCGGCGAGTGGATCGGCGGCTTTGCGCTGACCGAGCCGCAGGCCGGCTCGGATGCCTCGAACCTGCGCACCACCGCACGGCGCGACGGCGATGCCTACGTCATCAACGGCGCCAAGCAGTTCATCACCTCGGGGCAGAACGGCCAGCTCATCATCCTGTTCGCCGTCACCGATCCGTCGGCGGGCAAGAAGGGCATCACCGCCTTCATCGTGCCGACCGATACGCCCGGCTACGAGGTGGTGCGGGTCGAGGACAAGCTCGGCCAGCATTCGTCCGACACCTGCCAGCTCGCCTTCAACGACATGCGGATTTCCGCCGACCTGCGGCTCGGCGCCGAAGGCGAGGGGCTGAAGATCGCGCTGTCGAACCTCGAAGGCGGCCGGATCGGTATCGCGTCGCAGGCGGTCGGCATGGCGCGTGCCGCGTTCGAGGCGGCCCGCGACTACGCGCGCGACCGCGTCACCTTCGGCAAGCCGATCATCGAGCACCAGGCGGTGGCGTTCCGGCTCGCCGACATGGCGACCCGCATCGCCGCCGCGCGGCAGATGGTTCTGCATGCGGCCAGCCTCCGCGAAGCCGGACTGCCGTGCCTGACCGAAGCCTCGATGGCCAAGCTGCTTGCCTCCGAGACTGCGGAGGCGGTGTGCTCGTCGGCGATCCAGACGCTCGGCGGCTACGGTTACTTGAAGGACTTCCCGGTCGAGCGGATCTATCGCGACGTTCGCGTCTGCCAGATCTACGAAGGCACCAGCGACGTCCAGCGCATCGTGATCGCGCGCAATCTCTGATCTGAACTAAATCGTCGGTCCCGGCGCGGCGCCCGCCGCCGCCGGACCGTCGATGCGACATCGTCCGCGGGGCATCGCGTTGCGCCGGCGGATGCGCCGTCGCGCGCCATCGAGGAGCTTGTGATGCGCAGCATTCCGGATGCGTTGCAGGCGAGGCTCGACGGGGGCGTCACCACGCTGGCGCAATGCTGGATCGTGCGGCGGCGCGATGGCGCTGTGCTCGGCTTCACCGATCACGACCGCGATCTCGTCATCGACGGCGTGAGCTGCCGTGCCGGCACCGGGTTTTCGGCGTCGGAGGCGTCGCAGCGGTTCGATTTGTCGGTCGATGGCGCGGAGATTTCCGGCGCGCTCGATGACGATCTGCTGCGCGAGGCGGATCTCGCCGCCGGGCGCTTCGACGCGGCGGCGATCGAGAGCTGGCTGGTGGATTGGAGCGCGCCCGAGCTGCGGGTGCTGACCGCGCGCGGCACGCTCGGCGAGGTGCGGCGCGAGGGCGCTGCGTTCACCGCGGAGCTGCGCGGGCTCGCCGATCTGTTGTCGCAGGAGACCGGCCGGCTCTACACCGCGGCGTGCAGCGCCGATCTCGGCGATCGCCGCTGCCGCGTCGATCTCGGCAGTCCGGTGCGGCGCGGCGAGGGGCTGGTCGTTGCGGCGCCGGGCAGGTCGACCATCACGGTCTCCGGCCTCGACGGTTACGCGCCCGGCCTGTTCAGCGCCGGCCGGCTGAGCTGGCGCAGCGGCGCCAATGCCGGCGCTGCGGTCGAGATCAAGCAGCATCGCATCGTCGGCGGCGAGGTGCGGTTGTCGCTGTGGCAGGCGATGGCCGAACCGATCGCGCCCGGCGACGGCTTCGTCGTCACCGCCGGCTGCGACAAGCTGTTTGCGACCTGCCGCGACCGCTTTGCTAACAGCGACAATTTCCGCGGCTTCCCGCAGATCCCCGGCAACGACTTCGTCGTCAGCTATCCGGTGCCCGGCGCGCCGGGCAACACCGGCGAGCCGATCGGCCCGGTGCTGCGCGGCGACGTCTGACCGCGTCACGATCTCATCACTCAATTAAACGAGGGCGCGATGGATCAGCCATTGGGGCGCGACGCGATTGTCGCCGAAGCGCGGAGCTGGATCGGCACGCGCTATCGGCATCAGGCGTCGGTGAAGGGTGTCGGCTGCGATTGCCTCGGCCTGGTGCGCGGGGTGTGGCGCGCCTGTCTCGGCGAGGAGCCGGAGATGCCGCCGCCTTACGCGCCGGACTGGGCTGAAGCCGGCGGCGACGAGACGCTGGCGGCGGCGGCGCTGCGCCATCTGGTGCCGGTGCCGTGCGATGCGTTCGACCGCGGCGACGTGCTGCTGTTCCGCTGGCGCGACGGCTGCGTCGCCAAGCACGCCGCGATCGCAAGTTCGCCGACGACGATGATTCACGCCCACGATGGCGCGGCGGTGTGCGAGGTCGCGATCACACCATGGTGGCGGCGCCGGCTCGCCTATGCGTTCACGTTTCCCGGCATTGCAGATCCGCTGCGTTGACGGCGCAGGAGCTGTCTGGTCAGGTCCGGCTGACTCATCGCGCGGATCGCCTGGAGGCACGCAGAATGGACAACGGCAGCAACGTGCGGACCGGTGGATGCCATTGCGGGGCGGTGCGCTTCGAGGTGACGCTGAGCGACGGCTTCGACTCGATCCGCCGCTGCACCTGTTCGTATTGCCGGATGCGCGGCGCGGTGGTGGCGATGGCGGAGATGGGCGGGATCAAGATCCTGCAGGGCGAGGACGTGCTGACGACCTATCGGTTCCACACCGGCACGGCGCAGCACTTCTTCTGCTCACGCTGCGGCATCTACACCCATCATCAGCGACGATCCAATACGAACCTCTACGCCGTCAATGTCGCCTGCCTCGACGGCGTCAGCCCGTTCGACTTCACCGAAGTGCCGGTGATGGACGGCGTCAATCACACCAACGATACCGGCCAGCCGACCCGCCGCGCCGGCACGCTGCGCTTCATCGCGTCGGAGTGACGGTGCGCGCCTCGAAAGAGGGCTGCGTCTGTCCTTGGTTGGCCTATGACCGCGCTTCGCGTACTCACACCAAGCAAAGCCTCATGGTGAGGAGGCGCGAAGCGCCGTCTCGAACCATGCGCCGCGAGTCACGCGCGGCCTCATCCTTCGAGACGCCGGCTTTGCCGGGCTCCTCAGGATCAGGACTCAGTGCCCTCGACGATGGACAATTCCGCTTCGATCAATCGACCAAGCGAACTCATCGCCTGGATGATCAAGCTCAGGCGTGCGCCTTGGCGTTGGCGGCCTTGGTCTCGGCGATCATCCGCTTGATGGCGTCGACGGTTTCGGGCGGCAGGTGCCTGGCGGCGCCGAGCGCGACGTACAGCGCGTTCAGCGTATTGCGGCGGGCCTCCGGCGGAATCATCATCTTGGCGCGCGGACCCTCGGCGAGGCCGTACAGCGCCTGCGCGGCGAGATCGAGATCGTAGCCCCAAGCCCAGCACCACAGCCGCACCGCGGTCGACCAGCCGCGCTGATAGGCGCGCAGCGAGGTGCCGGCTTCGAACAGCGCCTTGACGGCGGCGTCGCGGGTCTCCTCGGGGGCACCGGCGTCGACCGCGGAATAACGCTCGGCGACGTCCAGCACTTCGATCCGCTTGGCTTGCAGCGCCACCACCGGCTTGCCGATGAAGTACACGGCCACATAAGCGACGATCGCAACCGCCACGCTCGCTAGAAATTCCATCGTTCCGTCCTGACCGGCCGTCCCACCAAGCCGGCTACGATGCAAATGCCGCGAACCCCGTCAATGCCGCCGCTATTGGACTTCCGTCGCGTCTCCGGGCCGGTCGGGGAGAGTCGGGATTGACAGGATGCTGTCAGAATGACAGGATACTGTCATGACCGATGCAGCCGACGCTCCATTCGACCACCCCGCCAACGCCCTCGTGCTGGAGGTTTTCCGGCTCAACGGCGCGCTGATCAGGTTCGGCGATGCGTTGGTGAAGCCGCTCGGGCTGACCAGCGCGCGCTGGCAGGTGCTGGGCTCGGTCGCCCACGGCCGCGGCACGTTCTCGGTAGCAAGGCTCGCCGACAACATGGGGCTGGCCCGGCAGTCGGTGCAGCGGATCGTCGACGAGCTGGCGGAGGCCGGGCTGGTTGGCTTCGCGCCGAACCCCGCGCACAAGCGCGCCAAGCTGGTGGTGCTGACGCCGCGCGGCGAGCGGGTGTTCGCGCAGGCCAGTGAACTCTGGCTGCCGATCGCCGACGCCATGATCGCCGGCGCCGATCCGCGCCAGCTTCGCAAGACCAGGGATGCGCTGATCGCGCTTCGCGATCGGCTCGACACACAACTCAGCGACAGGAGTTCGTAAAATGATCAAGAAGCTCCATCCGATCGCCGGCATCATCGCGTTTCTCACCATTCTCCTGTTCTGGACTTCGACCGTCGTGGTCGAGCTCGGCGGCGACGAGGCCGCGATCGCCGCCGTCAAGCTCCGCATCCTGTGGGGTCTCGCCGTGCTGATCCCGGCGATCGCGCTCGCCGGCGCCAGCGGCTTCAAGCTCGGCGGCAAGTCGCCGCATCCGATCATCGCGGCCAAGCGCTGGCGGATGCCGTTCATCGCGCTCAACGGCATCGTCGTCCTGGTGCCGTGCGCGGTTCTGCTGCAACAACGCGCCGCGGCCGGTCAGTTCGACCAGATCTTCACGGTGGTGCAGGCGGTGGAGCTGATCGCCGGGGCGATCAACCTGACGCTGATCGGGCTGAGCATCCGCGACGGCTTCAGGCTGACGCGGCGGTTCGGCCTGTCGGCCGCGACGCACTGAGACTCTTCGGCGATCGGGACGACGGCGATGGCTCTCAACAGTTCATCCGACCAATACGGCACGGTGGCGGTGACGATCCATTGGCTCACTGCCGTCCTGATCCTGATCGCGCTGCTGACCGGCTTCCGCGCCGCGGCGGCCGAGGACGTTGCGACCGAGGCGGCGCTGCTGCGGGTTCATCTGCCGGCGGCGATTCTGGTGCTGGTTCTCACCGTCGTCCGCGTGGTGTGGTGGCTCGGCATCGACGACAAGCCGGCGCCGATCGCCGGGGCGCCGTCCGCGCGGCAGGTTATCGCGCGTATCGTGCACCTGTTGTTTTACGTGATGGTGTTCGGGATGTTCGCGAGCGGCACCGGCATGATGCTGGCGAGCGGAGCGCTGCCGGCGATCTTCTCGCACGACGCCACGGCGCTGCCGGAGTTCTGGCGCTACCGGCCGCGCATCCCGCACGGCTTCGGCGCCCGGCTGCTGGTGGTCCTGCTGATCGTGCATGTCGCGGCGGCGCTGTATCACCATCTGCGCGGCGACCGGGTGTTCGGCCGGATCTGGTTCGGCCGCAGTCCGACATCGCAGGACGCGGCCGACCGCGCGGTGTGACCGCCGTCCTCTCGCCGTCCACCTCCGGCTTCACTTTCCATCGGCGTGCCGGCTGAATCCTGGAAGCGTTCGCGCGGTGTCGGCGCGGGCGCGCAGCGGCGCGCGTCCTCTCGAGCGAAGTCGATCCCATGGCAGCTCTCGTTCTTTCCGTCGCCGGCGCTGCGGCCGGTGCGCTGTTCGGTCCTGTCGGCGCGATCGCCGGGCGGATCGCCGGCGCGCTGATCGGCAATGCGCTCGATCAGTCGCTGTTCGGCGGCAGCGACACCTCGCGTGCGGTCGAGGGGCCGCGGCTCGCCGATCTCGATGTGATGGCCTCGACCGAAGGCGCGCCGATCCCGCGGGTCTATGGCCGCGCCCGGCTCGCCGGCCAGGTGATCTGGGCGACCGCGCTCGAGGAGGTGATCAGCGTCGAGCAGAGCACCACCGGCGGCGGAGGCGGCGGCAAGGGTTTTGGCGGCGGCGGGGGCGGGCAGACCACGACCACCACCACGACCTACAGTTACTTCGCTAATTTCGCGGTCGGGCTGTGCGAAGGGCCGATCGGCCGGGTGGCGCGGATCTGGGCCGACGGCAAGCCGCTCGATCTGTCCGGCCTCGACGTTCGCGTCCATCGCGGCACCGAGGATCAGGCGCCGGACGGGCTGATCGTCGCCAAGCAAGGCGCCGGCAATACGCCGGCCTATCGCGGGCTGGCCTATGTGGTGTTCGAGCGGCTGCCGCTCGCCGATTTCGGCAACCGGATTCCGCAATTGTCGTTCGAGATCGTGCGGCCGATCGGCCAGCTCGAACAGCTCACCCGCGCGGTGACGCTGATCCCCGGCACCACCGAATTCGGCTACGAGCCGGCGACGCGGGTGCAGGTGCTCGGCGCCGGCAGCGCCGCGCCGGAGAACCGCCACGTTTCCTACGCGCCGTCCGATGTGCTCGCCTCGCTCGACGATCTGCAGGGCGTCTGCCCCGGGCTGCAGCGCGTCGCGCTGGTGGCGGCGTGGTTCGGCACGGACTTGCGCGCGCAGGCCTGCACCGTCGAGCCCGGCGTCGAGCGCCGCGACAAGAAGCTCGACCGGGGCAACTGGTCGGTGGCCGGCGCAACGCGCGGCAGCGCGCGGCTGATCTCGCAGGTCGACGGCCGGCCCGCCTATGGCGGCACGCCGTCCGACGACAGCGTGGTGCATCTGATCGGCGAACTGAAAGCACGCGGGCTGAAGATCACGTTCTATCCGTTCGTGGTGATGGACGTGCCGGCCGGCAACGGCCTGCCCAATCCGTGGACCGGCGCCGCGCCGCAGCCGCCTTATCCCTGGCGCGGCCGCATCAGTTGCGATCCGGCGCCGGGCGTGCCGGGCTCGCCGCAGGGCACCGCGACGGCCGCCGCGCAGGTGGCGCAGTTCTTCGCCGGCGGCGCCTGGAATTATCGCCGGATGATCCTGCACTACGCGCAGCTCTGCGCCAATGCCGGCGGCGTCGATGCGTTCCTGATCGGCTCGGAGCTGCGCAGCCTGACCCGGGTGCGTTCGGCGCCCGGCGTGTATCCGGCGGTGCAGCAGCTCGTCGCGCTCGCCGCCGACGTCAAGGCGATCGTCGGCGGCGGGACGCTGGTGAGCTATGCGGCCGACTGGACCGAATACGGCGCCGACGTGGTGACGCCGGACGGGTCCGAGATCCGGTTTCCGCTCGATCCGCTGTGGGCCTCGCCCGCGATCGGTGCGATCGGGATCGATTACTACGCGCCGCTCGCCGACTGGCGCGACGACGCCGGCCATCTGGACTCGGCGATCGCCGCCACCAGCTACGACCGCGCCTACCTTGCCGGCAACGTCGAGGCCGGGGAGGGCTACGACTGGTACTACCCGGATGCGGCAGCGCGTGCCGCACAGGCGCGGGTGCCGATCACCGACGGGCTCGGCAAGCCGTGGATTCACCGCGTCAAGGACATCCGCGGCTTCTGGTCGCAGCCGCATCACGAGCGGGTCGGCGGCGCCGAGCTGGCCGCGCCGACCGGCTGGGTGCCGATGAGCAAGCCGGTGTGGCTGACCGAGGTCGGCTGCCCGGCGGTCGACAAGGGCGCCAATCAGCCGAGCGTGTTTCCCGATCCGAAATCGAGCGAGAATTTTGCTCCGTATTTCTCCAGCGGCGAGCGCGACGATCTGATCCAGCGCCGCTATCTCGAATGCCTGATCACGGCGTTCAGCGCCGAGACCCGCAACCCGGTGTCGCCGCTGTATGGCGGGCGGATGATCGACCTGTCGGCGATCCATCTGTGGACCTGGGACGCGCGGCCCTATCCGGTGTTTCCGGCCGCCGACGATGTGTGGAGCGACGCGCCGAACTGGACCAGCGGGCACTGGTTGACCGGCCGGCTCGGCGGTGCGCCGCTCGATGCGCTGATCGCCGCGCTGCTCGCCGATGCCGGTGTCAGTGGCGTCGACAGCAGCGATCTGCGCGAGGGCTGCGACGGCTATGTGATCGACCGACCTATGTCGCCGCGGGCGATGATCGAGCCGCTGGCGCTGGCCTACAGCTTCGATGCGGTCGCGGCCGGCGGCACGCTGCGCTTCGTGCAGCGCGGCGGCGCGCCGGCGATCGAGCTGAACGACGACGATCTGGTGCTGCCCGACAAGGGCGCGCCGTGGCGGCTGACGCGGGCGCAGGAGACCGAGCTGCCGCGCGAAACCGCGATCGCCTACAGCGATGCGCTGGCCGATTATCGCCGCGCCGCCGCTGGCTCGCGGCGGCTGGTGGGGGGCGCGGCGCGGATGGTTAAGGCCGATCTCGCGGTCGTCACCAACGACGCCGCCGCGACCCGGCGCGCCGAGATCGTGCTGCAGGATCTGTGGGCCGGCCGCGAGCGCACCAGCTTCGCGCTCGGCCTGCGGCATCTGCGGCTCGCGCCCGGCGACGTGGTGGCGCTGACGCTCGCCGGCCGGCGGCGGCTGTTCGAGGTCGACGAGGTGGTCGACACCACTACGCGGCAGATCGCGGCGCGCAGCATCGATCCCGACGTGTTCGCGCTGCCGCAGCGGATGCCGCGGCCGGCGGCGGCGGCGATCCCGCCGGCACTCGGCCCGGCGGAAGTGATTGCGCTCGATCTGCCGGTGATCGACACTGCTGCCCCCGACGTGCTGACCAGGCTCGCGGTGTTCGCCAATCCGTGGCCGGTGGCCGAGACGATCTACGTGTCGGCGGATGGCGCGAGCTATCAGCCGCTGGCGAGCGCGCCGGCGCGGACGATCATCGGCACCACGCTCGATCCGCTGCCGCGCGGGCCGCTGGCGCGGTGGGACCGCGCCACGACGTTTCGGGTGCGGATCGGCGACGGCGCGCTGGCCTCGCTGTCGGAACTGCGGGTGCTCGCCGGCGGCAACGCAGCGGCGGTGCAGACCCCGGACGGCGGCTGGGAGATCCTGCAATTCGCCAATGTCGAACTGATCGACGGCAACACCTTTCGCTTGTCGCATCTGCTGCGCGGCCAGGCCGGCAGCGACGGCGCGATGCGCGATCATGTGCCGGAAGGCGCGCGGTTCGTGCTGCTCGATCACCATCTGGTGCCGATCGCACGCGGGCTGTCGGCGCTCGGCCGCAGCCTGCGGCTGCGCGTCGTCGCAAGCGGGCGCAGCCATGACGATCCGAGCGCGGTCGAGCTGACCGTGACGCCGGGGTCGACCGCATTACGGCCGCTGGCGCCGGTGCATCTCTCCGCGCGCCGCACCGCCGGCGGCATTCAGCTCGGCTGGATTCGCTGCACCCGGATCGACGG
>NZ_QPFS01000082.1:0-22726 GCF_010906995.1 Rhodopseudomonas sp. WA056
CCCATTCGCGGTCGGCCAGCGTCAGGAAATGGCGGCGGTTGTAAACCCCTGTCATGCCGTCGGTTGTCGCCAGCCGTTCCAGCTCCTCGGCGTTGCGGACGATGTCGGTGACGTCGCTGTAGATCAGCATCCGGCCGCCGCTCGGCAGCACCGCGAGATGGCAGCGCAGCGCTTTGCCGTCGGTCATCGCCAGATCCATCGGCTTCGGATCGCCGGACTGCACCCAGGCCAGCCGCCGCGACACGTAGTCGTCGAGATCGACCGCCACCGCCTGTGCGGACGCCGCCAGCATCTCGGCATAGAGCGGCCGGTTCTGCCGGATTTCCTCGGCGCTGTTGGCCCTGAACATCACGTGCAGCACCGGGTTGCTGTAGACCGCGCGCAGCTCCTCGTTGAGGATCAGAAGGCCGGCGTCGACATTGTCGAGCGCGGCATACAGCGTCTCCAGCGCCTGCCGCGCCTCGGCCAGTTCGCAGCGCAGCCGCGCGGTCTCCGGATCGTCCGGCGATCCGGCGTTGTGGTGCGTTTCCTCGGTTCGTCTCTTGTGCATTGTCACGATCCCCGCGACCCGCCAGTGACTTGACTACACCATGGGTTGCACGGCAGCGGGCAACAACTCCTGAACGTCCCCAGGGCAATTACGGGATGTCGTTAACGTCCCATGAACGGGCACCACCGGCGGCCCCCCTGCCCGCACGAATGATTGGCGCTTTGCGCGCGTTTGGCTTAAAGCTCGGCGGTCTCCCGTCATCGTCGGCCCTCGTGGCGGCGCATCGTTCGAAGGCTCGCAACACAAGAGCCGGGCGGGATTTCCCATTCGGCGTAATCGCCCAGAAGGTTGTCGTTCGTGACATTTCCGACCAGTCCCCCGCCGCTCGCCCGAGCTTTGGCGGAGCGCAATTATCTCGAGGCGACGCCGGTGCAGAGCGCGGTGCTGGCGTCCGATACCGCCGGCCGCGACCTTTTGGTGTCGGCGCAGACCGGCTCCGGCAAGACCGTGGCGTATGGGCTCGCGATCGCGCGCGATCTCTTGGACGACGCCGAACAGTTCGCGCCCGCCGCGGCGCCGCTGGCGCTGATCGTGGCGCCGACGCGCGAACTGGCGTTGCAGGTGCACCGCGAGCTGAGCTGGCTGTATCGCCACGCCGGCGCCCGCATCGTCTCCTGCGTCGGCGGCATGGACCCGCGGCGCGAGCAGCGTGAGCTGGCAGAGGGCGCCCACATCGTGGTCGGCACGCCGGGGCGGCTGTGCGACCATCTGCGCCGCAACCGGCTCGACGTCTCGCAGCTCAAGGCCGTGGTGCTCGACGAGGCCGACGAGATGCTCGATCTCGGCTTCCGCGAGGACATGGAGTTCATCCTCGAAACCACGCCAGAGACCCGCCGCACCCTATTGTTCTCGGCGACGCTGCCGCGCGGCATCATCGCGCTGGCCAAGACCTATCAGCACGACGCGATGCGGATCGAGGTCGAAGGCGCCGAGGGCGGCCACGCCGACATCGAGTATCGCGCCATCCGCATTGCGCCGGGTGACGTCGAGCACGCCGTCGTCAACGTGCTGCGCTACGTCGAATCCCCGACCGCGATCGTGTTCTGCAACACCCGCAGCGCGGTGAACCATCTGCAGACCGCGCTGCTGGAGCGCGGCTTCGCGGTGGTGGCGCTGTCCGGCGAGCTCACCCAGAACGAACGCACCGGCGCGCTGAACGCGCTGCGCGACGGCCGCGCCCGGGTCTGCGTCGCCACCGACGTCGCGGCGCGCGGTATCGATCTGCCGAACCTCGGCCTCGTCATTCACGCCGAGCTGCCGAACGACGCCGAAGTGATGCAGCATCGCTCCGGCCGCACCGGCCGGGCCGGCAACAAGGGCATCAGCGTCCTGTTAGTTCCGCCGGCGCGGCGGCGGCGTGCCGAGCTGCTGCTGCAGCTCGCCGGCATCGAGGCGAACTGGGGCACCGCGCCGCAGGCCGACGAGATCCGCAGCCTGGATCAGCAGCGGATGCTGCAGGATCCACTGTTTACCGAGGAGCCGACCGCCGAAGATCAGGCGCTGGCGCAGGCGCTGCTCGCCGAACGTTCGCCCGAGCAGATCGCGGTGGCGCTGGCCAGGGTGGTGCGGGCACGGATGCCGGCGCCGGAGGACATTCTCGATCCCGGCGAGCGCCCGGCCCGCGGCCGCGACGATCGCGCCGGCAAGCCCGTGCGCGAGCCGCGCGATCGCGACGCGCGCGACAACGCACCGCGGACGCGCTCGGCCAAGGCCGGCGAGAAGCACGCGATGGCGGGCGGTGTGTGGTTTCGCGCCGCGATCGGCAAGCGCAAGAACGCCGAGGCGCGCTGGCTGCTGCCGATGATCTGCCGCCGCGGCGGCATCACCCGGCAGGACATTGGCGCGATCCGCATCCTCGACACCACCACCGAGTTCGAGATCTCGCCCGCCGCCGCGGACGCCTTCGCGGCGCAGATCAAGCGGCCGGATCACGACGACAACATCCGGATCGAGCCGCTGATCGGCGCCAAGCCGATCCCGCCGCGCGAGGACAAGCGTCCGCCGCGGCCGGATGCGGACCGCAAGCCGGATCGCGAGGCGCGCCGCGACAAGCGCCCCGACTCGTGGTCGCCGCTGTCCGGCGAACCGCTGCCCGATCCGCGCGAGCAGGACGCGCCGCGTCCGGGCAAGCGCGCGCCGCAGGACGAGGCTCCACGCGGCGGCAAGCCGGCGCGGTTCAAGGACAAGGGATTCAAGGACAAGAGCTTCACCGACAAGGGCTTCAAGCCGCGCGGCGAAGAGTCGTTCGAGGGCGATTTCAAAACCAAGCCGTTCAAGAAAGACGGCTTCAAGGCGGGCAAGGCGAAGGGCGACAAGCCGGCTTACGTCAGCAAGGCCCGCCGCGCCGATCCGTCGGCCAAGAACCCGCCGTTCAAGAAGAAGGCGAAGAAGAAGTTTCGCTGAGGTGAGTTGGTCGTGACGCCGAGCTCGGGCCACGCATCGCGCAAATAACAAGGCCGGGGACAATGCCCCCGGCCCTGATGTCGTCAAGCTGATAGCCGTGGCTTACAGCGTCAACTCGTGGCGGCCGACCACCATCCAGTGCACTTCGTCCGGACCGTCAGCGAAGCGGAGGTGGCGGACGTCGGTGTACATCTCGGCGAGCGGGGTCCACTGCGAGATGCCGGTGGCGCCGTGCATCTGGATCGCCTGGTCGATGATCTTACAGGCGCGCTCCGGCACCATCGCCTTGACCATGCTGACCCAGACGCGCGCTTCCTTGTTGCCGAGCACGTCCATCGCCTTGGCGGCCTTCAGCACCATCAGCCGCATCGCCTCGATCTCGCAGCGCGCCTGCGCGATGATCTGCATGTTGCCGCCGAGATGCGCCAGCTTCTTGCCGAACGCCTCGCGGGTCAGGCCGCGCGCCACCATCAGGTCGAGCGCCTTCTCGGCCTTGCCGATGGTGCGCATGCAGTGATGGATGCGGCCGGGGCCGAGCCGGAGCTGCGAGATCTCGAAGCCGCGGCCTTCGCCGAGCAGGATGTTCTCCTTCGGCACCCGGACATTGTTGAAGCGCATGTGCATGTGGCCGCGCGGCGCATGGTCGTGGCCGAACACGTGCATCGGGCCGAGCACTTCGACGCCGGGGGTGTCGACCGGCACCAGGATCTGCGACTGCTGCTTGCTGGGCGCGGCGGTCGGATCGGTCTTGACCATCACGATCATGATCTTGCAGCGCGGATCGCCGAGACCGGAGATGTAGTACTTCTCGCCGTTGATCACCCACTCGTTGCCGTCGAGCACCGCCGAGGTCGAGACGTTCTTGGCGTCGGACGAAGCGACGTTCGGCTCGGTCATCACATAGGCCGAGCGGATCTCGCCGTTGAGCAGCGGCTTCAGCCACTTCTCTTTTTGCTCAGGAGTGCCGACGCGCTCCAGCACTTCCATGTTGCCGGTGTCGGGCGCCGAGCAGTTCATCACTTCGGAGGCGAGCGGCGCCTTGCCGAGTTCGGCGGCGATGTAGGCGTAGTCGAGATTGTTGAGGCCTTCGCCGGTCTCGGCGTCGGGCAGGAAGAAGTTCCAGAGGCCTTCTTCCTTGGCCTTGGCCTTCGCCTTGCCGAGCAGATCGAGCTGTTCCTGCGAGAACGACCAGCGGTTCGGATTCTTCGCTTCCGCGATATCGAACTCGTGCTGCATCGGCTCGACGGTCTCGGCGATGAACTTCTTCACATGGTCGTAGAGCGGCCGGACGGCTTCGCTCATCCGCAGATCGTTGAGCGCGTCTTCGGGCGTGAGCGTGTAAGGGGTCTGGCGGGGGACGTAGGCCGTCTGCATGCGGGCGTGCTCCTCGTGGCTTTTCTTGGTTGCGTTTCTTGGCGTCGTTGGCGGGCCGTCCCGGGCGGACGACCGCGCAAGGGTTATAGACACGAACCCGCCGGGTTGTCTTGATCGAACTGCGTTTAAAACAGAACGCGAACCTAATCCCGCATTGCGAAAAATCATCTCCGCCGTACGCCACGCGCGATAGTTGACGAGGCAATCATAACGATCCGCCGAACTCCACGTCGAACGGTTCCCCGCGTAGCAACGCGCACTCGCCCCGTGATCGTCCGGCGGGTCGTCGCGCTTGATGGCTGCTGTCCGAATGAGTGCTACCATCGCTCCGATCCAACCGCGTCAGCTACGCGGCGGCGCTCATCACCAAACGGAGAACGAGGCATGGCGGACTTGATCAAGGCGAGCATCGTCTTCGTGTTGTCGAATTTTTCCCTGAGCTTCCTCGTCATCGGCCTGCTGTTCGCCCTGGTCGCGATCGCGCGCGCGCCGAAGCCGCTGCGATTCCCGGACGTGATCGACCGGCTGCTGGCCTGGCACCTGTTCTGGTCGATCGGCGTCTGCTACTTCTACAACTTCGTGATGCACGGTTTCTTCGGCAAGATGTCGGCGGCGTTCATCGGATGGGCCGACAGTCCGTTCCAGTTCGAAGTCGCCACCGCGAGTCTCGGGTTCTCCGCCGTCGGCTTCCTCGCTGCCTTCCGCAGCTTCGACCTCCGCCTCGCTGCGATCGTCGGCCCCGGCCTGTTCACGCTCGGCGCCGCCGTTGGTCACATCAATCAGATGGTGACGCACCACAACTTCGCCCCGGGCAACGCCGGCGTGGTGTTCTACACCGACATCATCATCCCGCTGTTCGGCGGGGCGCTGCTGTGGCTGCAACATCGCAGTCGGATCGATCGCGCCCCCGCGGCGCCGCGAAGTCGCGCCGCCTGAGCGCCGCTCGAGCCGGACATTGTTCATCCGCTCGCTGGCGCTGGTTGGCCGCTGGCGGTGAGCCGACGATAGCAGGCTGCCTCGTCCTCACGCGCTCGTGACCGAGACTTCGGGAATAACCGCCGCGCGGTGGCGTCTCTGCTTGCGGATCCACCCACCCCGAAGGAGGAAAACATGATCCGCACGTTCACGCTGGTATCCGCTCTGGTGCTTGCCGCCGCAGCGTTCGCGCAGGCGCCCGCCCCTGCCAAGGTCGCCGACACCGCCAAAGGCAAGGCGCTTGTCGACGACAAGGGCATGACGCTCTACACCTTCGACAAGGACACCAGCGGCAAGTCGGCCTGCAACGGCCCGTGCGCCACCAACTGGCCGCCGCTGATGGCTGCGGCCAGCGCGCAGGCCTCCGGCGACTGGACCGTGATCACCCGCGACGACGGCGCCAGGCAATGGGCCTACAAGGGCAAGCCGCTGTATGCCTGGACCAAGGACACCAAGCCGGGCGACACCACCGGCGACGGCTTCCTCAACGGCGCCTGGCACATCGCCAAGCCCTGATCCCACGAGACCGCTTTGGACGAGATCGCCGCCGAGATCGAGCCGCTGATACCGAGCCTGCGCCGTTACGCACGCGCGCTGCTGCACGATCGCGACGCCGCGGACGATCTCGTCCAGAGCACGCTGGAGCGGGCGCTGACGCGCTGGCGCTTGCGGCGGCAGGGCGGCGACCTGCGCGCCTGGCTGTTTGCGATCGAACGCAATCTCTATCTCGATCAGCGTCGCCGCGCGGTCCGGCGCGGCCATGCGGTCGATCTTGACTCGCGCGGCCCGATTCCCGACGGCGCCGCCGGCCCGGAGTGCAGCCTGATCGCGCGCGATGCGCTGGCGCGGCTCGACGATCTGCCGGAAGATCAGCGCTCGCTGCTGCTGCTGATCGGCGTCGAGGAATTGAGCTACGAGCAGGCCGCGCGGGTGTTCGACGTGCCGGTCGGCACCATCATGTCGCGGCTCAGCCGCGCCCGCGAGGCGCTGCGCCACAGCGTCGAGGCGGGCCGCACCACCATGTTGAGGAGAGTGAAATGACCGTCCGTCGCCCTCTCAGCGAGGACGATCTGCAGGCCTATGTCGACGGCCGGCTCGATGCCGCGCGGCGCGCGGAGGTCGACGCTTATCTGGAGTCCGACGCCGAGGCCGCGAGCCGCATCGCCGGGCAGATCGCCGATCGCGACGATCTGCGTGCCCGGCTGTCGGCGGTCGCCGCCGAGCCGATCCCGGCACGGCTCCGCATCGCGCATCTGCGCGGCGAGCGCCGCGCCTGGATCGGCCAGCGGTTCGGCGCGGTGGCGGCGGCGCTGGCGTGCCTGGTGATCGGCGGCGCCGGCGGCTGGCTGGCGTCCGAGCGCTGGCACCGCGCGCCCACGGTCGTCGCGGCCGCCCCCGTCGCCGACGCGGCGATGGTGGCGTGGCGGACCTATGCGGTCGAGGTCGCCCACCCGGTGGAAGTGTCGGCCGATCAGGAAGCGCATCTGGTGCAATGGCTGTCGCGCCGGCTAGGCCGAAAACTGACAGCGCCGAAGCTCGACGCGCTCGGGCTGAAGCTGATCGGCGGCCGGCTGCTGCCGGCCACCAACGGCCCGGCGGCGCAGTTCATGTACGAGGACCAGCAGGGCCGCCGCGTCACGGTGTATGTGCGGCCGGGCGGCGACGCCGAGCCGAGCGCCTTCCGGTTCGAACGCACCGGCGAATTGGCGGCATTCTCCTGGATCGATGCCCAGCTGTCCTACGCCGTGGTGGCGCAGACCGACCGCGACCACCTGCTCGGCATCGCCCGCGCGATCTATCAGCAATACGAAGCGCTGTAGCGCAGGCGGCCGGATGATCGCACACCTCACCCCGCCGGCTCGGACTGGTCCCTTGCCGCGGCCCGGTTGGTGCGCAGCAATCCACGCTTCGGCGCGAACAGGAACGCCGCGCAGAACACCAGCGCCTGCGTCAGCACGATGCAGGCGCCCGTGGCGCCATCGATGTGGAAGCTGACGAGCGTGCCGACCGCGGCCGAGCCGGTGGCGACCGCCACGGCGACGAGCAGCATCCGCTCGAAGCTGTCGGTGAGCAGATAGGCGGTGGCGCCGGGCGCGATCAGCATCGCGACCACCAGGATGATGCCGACCGCCTTCAGCGACGCGACGATCGTCAACGCCAGCAGCACCAGCAGTCCGTAGTGCAGCGCCCTCACCGGCAGGCCGATGGATCGGGCGTGGTGGGGGTCGAAGCAATACAGCAAGAGGTCGCGGCGTTTGAGCAGCACCGCCAGCAGCGTCCCACCGGCGACGATCGCGATTTCGATCAGGTCGCGCGGCGTGACGCCGAGCACGTTGCCGAACAGGATGTGGTTGAGGTGCTGGTCGGTCTCGATCCTGGTGAACAGCACCAGGCCGAAGCCGAACATCCCGGAGAACACGATGCCCATCACCGTGTCTTCCTTGACGCGGCTGTTTTCCTTCAGATAGCCGGTGACCACCGCGCAGGACAGGCCGGCCACGAACGCCCCGGCCGCCAGCGGCAGGTTGAGCACATAGGCGACCACGATGCCCGGCAGGACCGCGTGAGAGACGGCGTCGCCCATCAGCGACCAGCCCTTCAGCACCAGATAGCAGGACAGCACCGCGCAGACCGCCGCCACCATGACGGACGCGATCAGCGCCCGCTGCATGAACGGATAGGCCAGCGGCCCGGTGATCCAGTCGGCGACCTCGCTCACGGCGTCACCCCCGCCGCCGCATGCCGCCGCCGGCGCGCCGCGATCACCCCGTGCTTCGGCGCGAAGTAGAACGCGGCCAGAAACAGCAGGGTCTGCAGCGTGACGATCACGCCGCCGGTGGCGCCGTCGAGAAAATAGCTGAGATAGGCGCCGACGAAGCTGGTGACGGCGCCGAGCGCGACGCTGATCAAAATCAACCGGCCGAACCGATCGGTGAGCAGATAGGCGGTGGCGCCGGGCGTCACCACCAGCGCGATCACCAGGCAGGCGCCGACCGTCTGCAGCGCGGCGACCGTGCAGGCGCTGAGCAGGGTGAAGAACACGATCTTGAGCCGCCGCGGATCGAGCCCGATGCTGCGGGCGTGGCTCTCGTCGAAGAACGTCACCATCAGGTCCTTCCACTTCAGCGCCAGAATCGCCAGCGACACCGCGGAGATGATCGCGACCTGCACGACGTCGGCATCGGAGATCGCCAGAATGTTGCCGAGCACGATGGTCTGCACGCTCACCGACATCGGCCAGATCGAGGCCATCAGCAGACCAAGGGCGAACAACGTGGTGAACACCAGCCCGATCACCGCGTCCTCGCGCAGCCGCGACTTCAGCTTGACGAACTGCATGCCGGCCGCCGCCAGGATGCCGGCGAAGAACGCGCCGAGCGCGAACGGCGCACCGAGGATGTAGGCGGCGGCGACGCCCGGAACGATCGCGTGCCCGAGGGCGTCGCCCATCAGCGACCAGCCCTTCAGCATCAGATAGGCCGACAGAAAGGCGCACACGCCGCCGACCAGAGCGCTCACCCACATCGCCTTCAGCATGTAGCCGTAGGCGAACGGCACCAGCAGTTCGGCGAGCAGCGAACCCTCGGCCATCTCAGCTCTCCTGATCCTGCCGCTGGTTGGGCCGGGCGTCGTAGAACACCAGCGGCCGTTCGTCGTCGGTGATCACCGTCAGTCGGCGCTGATCGTCGTCGCTGTGCAGGTCGGCGCCGCCGAGCTGGAAGTTGCGCAGCACGCCGCCGAAGGCGAGCTCGAGATTGCGCTGGGTGAAGGTCTCTGCGGTCGGCCCGGCCGCCAGCACGGTGCGGTTGACCAGCACGACCTGGTCGCAGAACTGCGGAACGCTGCCGAGATCGTGGGTCGAGACCAGGATCAGTTGGCCGGCGTCGCGCAGCTCGCGCAGCAGATCGATGATCGCGGTTTCGGTCTTGACGTCGACGCCGGTGAACGGCTCGTCGAGCAGCACGATCCGGCCGCCCTGCGCCAGCGCGCGGGCGAGAAACACACGCTTCTTCTGGCCGCCGCTGAGCTCGCCGATCTGGCGGTCGCGATAGGCCGTCATGCCGACGCGTTCCAGGGCCTGGTCGACCGCGCGGCGGTCGGCCTGCGACGGAATCCGCAGGAAGTTCATGTGGCCGTAGCGGCCCATCATCACCACGGTCTCGACCAGCACCGGAAAATTCCAGTCGATGTCCTCGCTCTGCGGGACGTAGGCGACGATGTTGCGCTTCAGCGCCCGCGCGACCGGCATCCCGCACAGCTCCACGCTGCCGGCCGACGGCCGCACGAACCCCATGATCGCCTTGAAGATCGTCGACTTGCCGCTGCCGTTGACGCCGACCAGCGCGCAGATCGTCCCGGCGCCGAGCGTGAACGACGCGTCGCGCACGGCCGTGTAGCCGTTCGGATAGGTCACGTCGAGACCGCGCACCGCGATGCCGGGGACCGCGTCGCCCGCGCCGCGGGCCTCGGCCGGGTCGAACCGGATCATGTCCCGAACCCCTTGGCGATGGTTTCGACGGTCACCTTGAGCAGGTCCAGATAGGTCGGCACCGGACCGCCGGCGGCGCTCAGCGAATCGACATAGAGCACGCCGCCGTAGCGCGCGCCGCTCTCGCGCGCGACCTGCTTGGCGGCGCGGTCCGAGATCGTGCTCTCGCTGAACACCACCGGGATCTTGTTCTTGCGCACGAGGTCGATCACCTTGCGCACCTGCTGCGGCGTGCCCTGCTCGTCGGCGTTGATCGGCCAGAGGAACGCCTCCTTCATCTGGTAATCGCGCGTCAGGTAGCTGAACGCGCCTTCGCTCGACACCAGCCAGCGCTGGTTTTCGGGGATCGCGGCGAGCCGGCGACGCAGCGGCTCGTCGAGCGCCTTGATCCTGGCCGCGTAGTCGGCGGCGTTCTGATCGTAGGCGGCCGCGTTGGCGGGATCGTATTTGACCAGCGCCTTGCGGATGTTCTCGACGTAGATCAGCGCGTTGGACGGCGACATCCAGGCGTGCGGATTGGGCTTGCCGCTGTACGGCCCCTGCGCGATCCCCATCGGGGCGATGCCTTCGGTGACCACGACGCTCGGAACATCCTTCACGTTCTCGAAGAACCGCTCGAACCAGCGTTCGAGATTGAAGCCGTTCCACAGCACGAGATCGGCCGCCTGCGCCCGCACGATATCGAGCGGGGTCGGCTGGTAGTCGTGGATCTCGGCGCCGGGCTTGGTGATCGATTCCACGATCGCCTTGTCGCCGGCGACGTTCTGGGCGATGTCCTGGATCACCGTGAAGGTCGTCACCACGCGAAACGGCTTGCGGGCCTGCGCCTGGCACGGGCCGGCGAGCAGCACGCCCGCGACTGCGGTCGCGACCACGCTGCGCACCCAGCCGCTGCCGATCTGTTTCAGTTTCATCCGTGTCCATCCTGATGCAGTCGCGCGCCGCGGCTCGCGCAATCGTCGCGGGGCCCGTCGCTAGAAGTGCCAGTTGAGCCGGAGCATCGCCTGCTGGCGCTCGAACTGATCGAGGTTCAGTGGCCGCCGGTCGCCCAGGGCGCCGCCCGCGACCTGAAACTGCCAGGTGCCGGAGATGCCGAATGCCGGCGAGACGTTGTACGAGAAGGTCGGCCCGAGATAGACGGCATCGCCGACGAAACGGTCGAGCCCGCCGCCGTCATAGGCGCGCAGGTAGCGGACATTGATGCCGGCGAGGAATCCGGGCACGAACGCGTAGGACAGGCCGCCGTGCAGTTGCAGCTCGGAATCGTGGCCCCAGAGATTGGTCACGCGCTCGCGGGTGGCGCCGGTGCCGTACCAGACGTTGAAGACGGCGAACAGCTTCTCGGCGATCAGCTCGCGGTCGAACAGCGCCGCGAACTCGCCGCCGTACTGCTCGATCCGGCCGCCCGTCGCCTCGTCGACGCGGGACCAGTTCGGCTGCGCGTGCAGCGTCAACCCGAACGGCGCCACCTTGCGATCGACCAGCTTGTAGCGGAACTCGAGCGCGGCGCCGTTGAAGGTGAAATGGTGGCGATCGTCGTGGCCGAATACGCCGTCGATCCGCTGGCCGCCGAACGACAGCCCCGGTGCGATGCGAATCCGATCGGTGAGCGTGTACTTGACCTGGGCCAGCGTCCCCAGCGTGGCGTAGCGGCCATCGCGCTTGCCGAAGCCGCCGACGTTCTCCATCTCGACCTCGATCTCGCCCTTCTGGCCGATATCGGAGCCCATCGAAAAGCCGAAGATGTGCTCGGTGTCGACGCCTTCGGCGTGATGCGTGCCCGGCACCGTCGCGGGGCGCTGCATCGCGAAACTCGACAGCGACGACGCGGGCAATGACAGCCAGGACGGCGCGTCTTCCGCCGCGGCCGGTGAGATCTCCGCGGCGGCACCGGCCGCGAATGCGGTCGCCACGACCATCCGCCCCCATGACGATGTCCGAGCCGGCGGCCGCTTCGCCGCGTCGATCCGAGTACTCACCTGCGTTCCTTTGCTCCGAGCGCGGCCGAACGGCGCGCCGTTTCATCCTGCACCGGCCGGCCTTGCGGCCATGGTGCATGGCCCCGATATTGTAGCCTTGGCTACATCGTAGAGAACGAGTCGCAACTGTCAATGCCGGATTGTTGCCTCGGCTACATTTTGACGCCGACGAGAATTCGTGCTTTCCGGATCGCAGCAATCGCGAGCGTGAATCAATGAGCCCTGCCGTCCCGCGGAAAGCCCAGCGCAACGACGCTCCCCCGGCCGATCTGCCGACCGAGCTGGTGCAGGCCCGCCGCTTCGGCAAGGCCCGGTCGGCGCAATCGACCGCCATTCTCGAGGATTATGTCGAGCTGATCGCCGATCTATTGTCGCGCACCGGCGAGGCGCGGCCGACCGACATTGCGCGCCGCCTCGGCGTCTCGCACGCCACCGCCATCAAGACCATTTCGCGGTTGAAGAAGGCCGGGCTGGCGACCTCGCGCCCCTATCGCGGCGTGTTTCTCACCGAGCAGGGCCAGGCGCTGGCAGAACGGTCGCACGCCCGCCATCGGCTGGTGGTCGATCTGTTGCGCGCGGTCGGCGTCCCGCCCGAAGCTGCGGAAGCCGACGCCGAAGGCATGGAGCACCACTGCTCGGAAACCACGCTGAAGGCGTTCGCGCAGTTTCTCCGGTCGTAGCTTCGCGGGCCGCCGGACCGCCGGCATCTCTGTTCTCGATGGAATCGGGGGTTGCGTTTCGAAGTGCTCACATCAGGCACAACCTCATGGTGAGGAGGCGCGAAGCGCCGTCTCGAACCATGCGCCGCGATTCACGCGTTGCCTCATCCTTCGAGACGCCCGGCTTTGCCGGGCTCCTCAGGATGAGGACACAGTCCCCTTGGAAAGGACCAAATCTCCTTTCAATACATCTCCGCTTCAATGGATCGATCAAGCGCTCTCGTGGAGGTGGTGATGGCGGGGACAATGATCCGGAACACCGATGACGCCATCAAGAAGCGGCTTCGCCTCCGCGCCGCCATCGATGGCCGCTCGGTGGAGGACGAGGCGCGGGACATTCTCCGGGCGGTCCCGCCACGCTGCTCCCGGCGCCTCGCCTTCCCGACGACTATCGACCCAGGGGATCCGCCGTGGCGGCCTGAACGCCACCTCCCGAACTCGATCGCAACCATGCGTCTGCGCCTGATCCGCGCACTTGCCAAAACCCTGCCGCGATGCCCCTGTTGTGGCCTCGCCGCAGCATTAAGCCGGCGGCGAAACTTATGACGCAGTAGTACTAATCCGCCCTACGGGCTGCGCCAATCCGCCCTGCGAGCTAATTTCCACTCTGGGCTTATGAGTCGAACCCTTCGAGAGGCCAATGGCAAACGATCGAAACTCCCTGCCAGAATTGATCGAAGTGATTACGCGAATCTCCAATAGTAACGAACCTGAAAATAGGGAAATCCGAGTTGAACTTCGCGTAAACAGCGTAACGCTGGTGGCTGACGACAGCTTAGAATTTGTAGTTCAGTTGGAGCGAGCCAATCTAGCCATTGACCTCGATGGATTCGAAGTCGTGCCGAAAAGCAGGCATGGTGAACCGACGAAGCCCAATGACGTTTCCGTCGAGCGCGAGATGAGGAACGAAAAGACTCAAAAAGGCGAAATTTCTGGCAACGCAGAGTTGACTCTCGCTCAAAATCCGAGCGGTTCGCTCGGATTGAAAGCAGCAGGAAGCGTTGCTTCCACGCACACTGAGTCGCATAATTCGAAGGAGACTTATAGCTTTCTGCGCGTAAAGGCGCGAGGCAACCTCACTTGGGAGGTATCTGAACCCGGCGACACACGAAAAGTTCTGGATGATACCTACCTGAACGACGACGTCCTTTGTAAGATCAAGGCGCTGCCTGGGGCGAATATGCTTGCGGTGAGATTGGACGCTTTTGCCAGGAAGAGAGACATCAGGATAACTCCACTTAGCAAGCTAAGCAAATTTACATTTAAAAGCACCAATCACGAGAAGATGTTCAACGCGCTTGTCGCCAAGTCCCTCGCTCAAAGTAAGGCGAATGGGGGAATTTTGACCTTTTCAGTTTCGGAGATCACGGTTGAAGACGATAAGCCACACAGATGACCTGTTATCTGAAGAAGACTGGAAGCTCATTCGAAAATTACTGGACTTTCCTGAGACAAATTTTGTTGAACAGGCAAAGCTCTGCGGACTAGATCCAGCTAGAGACTTCCAACAATTGGACCTATCCAATGTTGATTTTTCAAACTGCGACCTGCGCGGTTTCGATTTTTCTGGAACCGATCTCCGCGGAGCCTTCGGCGTTAACCTGACTTGGGAAGTCGGCGATCCAGTTCTGGACGGCGCAGATACGTCGGACTCGCTATTCACACACCAACTACAACAGCAAAGATACTTTCGTGATCATCCTGACGACTTGGCTCTTGTAAAAAGACTATCGACGGACTACTGGGCAAACACAATCACGCGAATTGACGACTTGATTCAATCGCGAAACAATCCTGTTCGCGCAACCAAAATCTCTCACGCCGTCTTCGCTGCGCACAAAGACAACAGCGTGCGAACTCATATTCTTTTTCTGATCCGATCGACGTCGGCGAGCGACAGCAAATACTTCATCTACGATTCACTATCAAAGAGCTGGAACGATCCTGGACAGACAGATTCATGCCTTCGTATCCTAATCACCCTCTTTGGGGACAGCGGGCAACCCTTCAATTGGCTTCTGAAGTACCTAAAGCATCCTGACGACACAGTTAGAAAGACTGCATTCTTCGGTCTAATTAAATCTCCTAAGTTCACATCAGGACTTGCAGAGATCAAAGCCTACATCACGGCGTGCCGTGACCGGGTGCAGAGACGAGCATTTGTTGGCAAAACAGCAAAGTTATTGGGATCCGAAACAGATGCCGCCCTCTACAACTACAAGGAGGGAAATTATTTCGATTTTCGTGATACACTCACTCGTCAATCGCTCATTGACACACGGAACCCGCGCAGCTTCGCTCATATAGTTGAGGAGGCTCGGATATCGAAACAAAGCATCAACATAGAAGTCATCACAGAAGAGCAACTACAGCGACGCATTCGATTGATCCAGCAATTTGGACAGGCGTTCGGAATATATTTCAAGTACATTATTGCGTCGGGTACGACTATTGAACTTGGAAACAACGATGGCATTTCAACAGATCGGGCCGGACCCGAACGTTGATACGTGAGCCGAACTCGGTTGCGCATTAGAGTTGGGGCCATGAAAGCCTCGCAATAAGGCTGCCGTAGCTGATTCACCTTTGAACCACCGACTAGTTTTGCCTACAAAAAAGCCCCGGAGCGTCGCTCCGGGCTTCGTTGTTCCGATGGATGGCCGGGTCAAGCCCGGCCATGACGTCCTGAGCAGGTCGCAGCGGCCGCGCAACGCGCAGCCGCCCTCCCCTTCTCAATACCGATAATGATCCGCCTTGAACGGCCCCTCGACCTTCACGCCGATATAATCCGCCTGGTCCTTGCGCAGTTCGGTGAGCTTGACGCCGATCTTGGCGAGGTGGAGGCGGGCGACCTTTTCGTCCAGCGTCTTCGGCAGCACGTAGACCTTCTTGTCGTACTTGCCCTGGTTCTGGAACAGCTCGATCTGCGCCAGCGTCTGGTTGGTGAACGAGGCCGACATCACGAAGCTCGGGTGACCCATCGCGTTGCCGAGGTTCACGAGGCGCCCTTCGGACAACAGGATCATCCGCTTGCCGTCCGGGAAGGTGATCTCGTCGACCTGCGGCTTGATGTTGTCCCACTTCATGTTCTTCAGGGTGGCGACCTGAATCTCGTTGTCGAAGTGGCCGATGTTGCAGACGATGGCGCGATCCTTCATCGCGCGCATGTGGTCGATGGTGATGATGTCCTTGTTGCCGGTGGCGGTGACGAAGATGTCGGCGATCGGCGCCGCGTCTTCCATGGTCACCACCTGATAGCCTTCCATCGCCGCCTGCAGCGCGCAGATCGGATCGACTTCCGACACCATCACGCGGCAGCCGGCCTGGCGCAGCGAAGCGGCCGAACCCTTGCCGACGTCGCCGAAGCCGGCGACCATCGCGACCTTGCCCGACAGCATCACGTCGGTGCCGCGGCGGATGCCGTCGACCAGCGATTCACGGCAGCCATAGAGGTTGTCGAACTTCGACTTGGTCACCGAGTCGTTGACGTTGATCGCCGGGAACAGCAGCTTGCCGGCCTTCTCCATGTCGTACAGACGATGCACGCCCGTGGTGGTCTCTTCCGACACGCCCTTGATGTTCTTGGCGAGCGTGGCGAAGTAGCCCTTCGGCTTCTCCTTGAGGATGCGCTTGATCAGCGCGAAGAAAATCTCTTCTTCTTCCGAATTGTGCTGATCGAGGAACATGGTGTCGCCGTTCTCGGCGCGCAGGCCCTGGTGCACGAACATGGTGGCGTCGCCACCGTCGTCCAGGATCATGTTCGGGGTGCCGCCGTCCGACCAGTCGAACAGCTTGGCGGTGTAGTCCCAGTAATCCTTCAGCGTCTCGCCCTTGACGGCGAACACCGGAATGCCCGCGGCGGCGATCGCCGCGGCGGCGTGATCCTGGGTCGAGTAGATGTTGCACGACACCCAGCGGACGTCGGCGCCGAGCGCCACCAGCGTCTCGATCAGCACCGCGGTCTGGATCGTCATATGCAGCGAGCCGGCGATCCGCGCGCCCTTCAAGGGTTGTTTGGGGCCGTATTCCTCGCGGGTCGCCATCAGGCCGGGCATTTCGGTCTCGGCCAGCGAGATCTCCTTGCGGCCGAAATCGGCGAGGCCGATGTCCTTGACGATGTAGTCGGTGAACTTGGCGGTCATGCGGATGGGTTTCCTGATGTCTGTGTCAGTCGAACTGAGCACTACGAACTGAATCGGGCAGTTTGAGGCAGTGCATCGGCGCTCCCTCTCCCCGCTCGCGGGGAGAGGGCCGGGGTGAGGGGGCGTCGCCGCGAGGCCGGGAGGCTCGGCTGGGCTGAAGCGCCCCCTCACCCGGTCCGACTTCGCTGCGCTTCGCCGGGCCGACCTCTCCCCGCTCGCGGGGAGAGGTGAAGACGCCGGCTTTGGGCTTACTTTCTCACTTACACCGCACGCTTCATGGCGTCGGCAAGATCGGTCTTCTCCCAGGAGAAGCCGCCGTCGGCGTCCGGGGTGCGGCCGAAATGGCCGTAGGACGAGGTCCGGGCGTAGATCGGCTTGTTGAGATCGAGGTGGGTGCGGATGCCGCGCGGGGTCAGGTCCATCACCTCGGCCACGATGGTCTCGAGCTTGTCCTCGGCGACCTTTCCGGTGCCGTGGGTGTCGATATAGATCGACAGCGGGCGCGCCACGCCGATCGCGTAGGCGAGCTGCAGGGTGCACTTGTCGGCGAGGCCGGAGGCGACGACATTCTTGGCGAGGTAGCGCGCCGCATAAGCCGCCGAGCGGTCGACCTTGGTCGGATCCTTGCCGGAGAACGCACCGCCGCCATGCGGGGCCGCGCCGCCGTAAGTATCGACGATGATCTTGCGGCCGGTGAGACCGGTGTCGCCGTCCGGACCGCCGATGTAGAACTTACCGGTCGGGTTGATGTGCCAGATCGTCTTGTCGGTGATCCAGCCGGCGGGCAGCGCCTGGCGCACATAGGGCTCGACGCAGTCGCGGATCTGGTTCGAGCTCAGGTCCTCGATCAGGTGCTGATGCGACACCACGATCTCGCGGACGTATTGCGGCTTGCCGTTCTCGTACTGGATCGTCACCTGGCTCTTGCTGTCCGGGCCGAGCACCTTCTCCTTGCCGGAGTGGCGGGCTTCCGAGATCAGCCGCAGGATCTTGTGGGCGTAGAAGATCGGCGCCGGCATCAGGTCGGGGGTCTCGTTGGTGGCGTAGCCGAACATGATGCCCTGGTCGCCGGCGCCCTCTTCCTTGTTGGTGCCGGGCTGCAGCGCGTCGACGCCCTGCGCGATGTCGGCCGACTGCGGATGCAGCAGGATTTCGATATCGCAGGTCTTCCAGTGGAAGCCGTCCTGCTCGTAGCCGATGTCCTTGATGGCTTCGCGGACGACGTGCTCGATCTGCTCGTTGGTGACCGAGGCCGGGCCGCGGGTCTCGCCGGCGATCACCACCTTGTTGGTGGTCGCCAGCGTTTCGCAGGCGGCACGGATCGCCCACGGATCGATCCCGGCCTTCGGCCCCTCGCGGTAGAACAGATCGACGATCTCGTCGGAAATCCGGTCGCAGACCTTGTCCGGATGGCCTTCGGACACGGACTCACTCGTGAACATATAAGACGCGCGCATCACCAACCCCTTGTCCGCCGGACCCCGGCGGTGTTTTCGTGAAAGATACCTATCCTGAGAGATGTCAGTCGCGCCTGCGCGAGATGACGTAGGATTCGTCGTTGAACCAGAGACCGCTGTGCTTGCGCAGAACTTCTCTGGTGGCTTCCAAGTACTGGCCGTCCCGGGTCACTTCCGTGAGCCGGTCGTCCTCGATCTGCGCGACATACACCGCGGCATTCCATGCTGCAAAGGCCGTCGAATTGCCGATCGGTCCGGTGACCTCATTGGGCAAAGCCTCCATATCGTAGCGAAAGATCGAGCGGTTATCGGCGTAGGCATTGAAGTTCAGGTCTCTACCAGCCGAGCCGAGCTCGTATTTGACCGCGCGCAACAATTCGTGGCGGCTGACCGAGAACGGGTTCTCGTCCGGCCAGATCGATTGGACGATTTCCAATCCGGGATCGTGGCCGTGGGAGTGGATGCCGATCAGCCGGCCGCCGGGGCGCAGCGCACGGGCCAGCGGCGCGATGATCCGCTTGGCCCGGAAGTTGACGGATGATTTCGCCCGGTACGGCTGCGAGGCGACGATCAGGTCGAAATTGGCCTCGGTGCGGCCGGCGCGCGGGATCACCGCGTCGAGCAGGAAGCGGTGGTCCTCGCGGTACAGCACGATCGCGACCGGGCGCTCGTACACCGGCATCCCGGTGCGCGGGCTGACATTGGCGCGCCAATTGTCCTGCAGGAACGGCGCCAGCTCGGCGATCTGGGTTTCGAATTCGCCCGAGGAGCCGCCGCGCAGCGCCACCTCGTGCCAGATCATACCGGCGGCGGCGGCCGACGACGCCGGCGTCAGCCACGGCGCCTCGGCGTAGTTCATGTTGGTGAACACGAACACCGAGGCCGGGTGCTCGAACAGCCGGTCCGGCACCTTGTCGAGCGTCAGCCGCAGGTCCTCGACGCTGAGCTCCTTGCCGGAGACGTAGAACGGTATCTGGGGGAACCGCCCATGCATCGCACGCAGCACGCGCGCCAGCACCGTGCCGTCGCCGCAGCCCGCATCGAACACGCGCAGCGCGGGCGGGCGCGGGTGGATGTTGGCGAGCTCCAGCGCGACGCGGTCCGCCACCACCCGCTTTTCCCCGCAAGTGTGGACGAACAATAGATATTTCTGGCGGTTCTCGAAGAACCGGAAGTTGCTGCGCGGGTCGCGCCGCTCCAGCGGCACCACCAGCCCCCGCGGCGGCGGCGCAACGCCCAGCCCAGCAGCAACAAACGCCTCGATCCGCTCCAGCGTATCCAGCGTGATCCGCTTCCCCTCGCGCAGCCGGTACACCAACTTGCCGTCGTTCACCGCCCGCCGGCCGAACGTCGTCTCGGCCATCCCGGCCTGACGGCAATAGTCCGATATCCGGTTGAGAAGTTGGTCGTTATTCATGCGGGCGGGTGGGCAATTCCGGATTGATGAAGCCCCATAACACGGATTTCCCACCTCCGGAAGCGCAACGATCGGACGAATACCACAGATAAATGGCTACAAACTCCAGTGCGCAGCCACGTAACTGTCATTGGGAAACAGCACTCGATCTGCTAAGAGGCGCGCGAGTCCGGCGAGTCCGGGCGGCTTACAGGACGATCGAGCGATGCGTATCACGATGATCGGGACGGGTTATGTGGGGCTGGTGTCCGGAGCGTGCTTTGCGGATTTCGGCCATCAGGTGACCTGCGTCGACAAGGACGAGGCCAAGATCGCGGCCCTGCATCGGGGTGAAATTCCGATTTACGAACCGGGGCTTGACGAGCTGGTCGCGGCCAACGTCAAGGCCGGACGGCTCGACTTCACCACCGACCTGACCGCCCCGGTGGGCGAAGCGGACGCGGTGTTCATCGCGGTCGGGACCCCGTCGCGGCGCGGCGACGGCCACGCGGACCTGTCCTATGTGTATGCGGCCGCAAAGGAAATAGCCGCTGCCCTAAAGGGCTTCACGGTCGTGGTGACCAAGTCGACGGTCCCGGTCGGCACCGGCGACGAGGTCGAGCGGCTGATCCGCGAGACCAATCCGGCGGCCGATGCGGCGGTCGCCTCGAATCCGGAGTTCCTGCGTGAGGGCGCGGCAATCCGGGATTTCAAGTTCCCCGACCGGATCGTGATCGGCACGGCCGACGAGCGCGCCCGCAAGGTGATGGGCGAGATCTACCGCCCGCTGTCGCTGAATCAGGGCCCGCTGATGTACACCGCGCGGCGCACCGCCGAGCTGATCAAATACGCCGCCAACGCGTTCCTGGCGACCAAGATCACCTTCATCAACGAGATCGCGGACCTCGCCGAAAAGGTCGGCGCCGATGTCCAGGACGTCGCCCGCGGCATCGGCATGGACAACCGGATCGGCCCCAAATTCCTGCACGCCGGCCCCGGCTTCGGCGGCTCGTGCTTCCCCAAGGACACCCGCGCGCTGGTGAAGATCGGCCTCGATTACGAGGCGCCGCTGCGTATCGTCGAGGCGGTGATGGCGGTCAACGACAACCGCAAGCGCGCGATGGCCCGCAAGGTATCGGCGGCGCTCGGCGGCAACATGCGCGGCAAGACCGTCGCGGTGCTCGGCCTCACCTTCAAGCCCGACACCGACGACATGCGCGAGGCGCCGTCGATCCCGCTGGTGACCAGCCTCACCGACATGGGCGCCAAGGTGAAAGCATTCGATCCCGCCGGCATGGACCACGCCAAGTCCGAACTTCCGGACATCACCTATTGCGAAGATGCTTACGACTGCGCCAAGGGCGCCGACGCGCTGGTGATCGTCACCGAATGGGTGCAATTTCGCGCGCTCGACCTGCCGCGACTGAAGGCCGCGATGGCGCAGCCGATCGTGGTCGACCTGCGCAACATCTACCGCCCCGCCGAAATGGCCGAGCACGGCTTCAGCTATCACAGCGTCGGCCGCGGGGACGCGTAGTTGCCGTCGGCGCTGCCGATTTCGTAGGCCGGTCGCAGCCACACGCTCCCCTCTCTCCGATCTCTATCCTGCTTGCCGATCGCGCCGCACCAGCGGCCGCGATCGCGCGCCTGCGCAACACTATTGACCGACCGTTCGGTTAAGCATTACGATCAGCAGAAAGCATAAGGTGCGATCGGCGCGGTCGGCGTCGTATAAAGGCACCGGGATTGGATCAGGCCGAAGACGCTCGGAAGAAGCGCGCGGCCTGCAACGGAGGAAACGGATTCATGGCTCACTATACGCATGTCCTGCGCAGCGTCGCCGTCGGCGCGACGGCTCTGGCGCTGTCCAGCTTTTCGCTGATGCACACCGCTTTGGCGGCCTCGACCATCAAGCTCGGCTCGGTGCTGTCGATCACCGGCCCGGCGTCGTTTCTCGGCGATCCCGAGGACAAGACGCTGAAGATGTATGTCGACAAGATCAACGCCGCGGGCGGCGTCGACGGCCAGAAGATCGAGCTCGTCGTCTATGACGACGGCGGCGACGCCAACAAGGCGCGCACCTTCGCCACCCGTCTGGTTGAGGACGACAAGGTGGTGGCGATGATCGGCGGCTCCACCACCGGCACCACCATGGCGATGATCCCGGTGTTCGAGGAAGCGCAGATCCCGTTCATCTCGTTCGCAGGCGCGGTCGAAATCATCGATCCGGTACGCAAATACGTGTTCAAGACCCCGCACACCGACAAGATGGCGTGCGAGAAGATCTTCGAGAACATCAAGGCGCGCAAATTCACCAAGGTGGCGGTGATCTCCGGCACCGACGGCTTCGGCTCGTCGATGCGGGCGCAGTGCCTGAAGGTCGCCCCGGCCTACGGCGTCAGCATCGTGGCCGAGGAAACCTACGGGCCGCGCGACAGCGACATGACCGCCCAGCTCACCAAGATCAAGGCCGCCCCCGGCGTCGAAGCGGTGGTCAATCCCGGCTTCGGCCAGGGCCCGGCGATCGTCACCCGCAACTACGCCCAGCTCGGCATGTCGTCGACGCCGCTGTACCAGAGCCACGGCGTCGCCTCGAAGAGCTTCATCGAGCTCGCCGGCCCGGCGGCGGAAGGCGTGCGGCTGCCGGCCGCGGCATTGCTCGTCGCCGACAAGCTGCCCGACAACGATCCGCAGAAGAAGGTCGTGACCGAGTACAAGAAGACCTACGAGGACACCACCAAGCAGCCGGTCTCGACCTTCGGCGGCCACGCCTATGACGGCCTCACCATCCTGGTCGAGGCGATGCAGCGGGCGAAGTCGACCGATCCGAAGAAGGTCCGCGACGAGATCGAAAAGACCAAGGGCTTCGTCGGCACCGGCGGCATCGTCACGATGTCACCGACCGATCACCTCGGCCTCGACCTGTCGGCGTTCAAGATGCTGGAAGTCAAGAACGGCGACTGGACGCTGGTGCAGCCGGGAAGCTGAGCAAGTCGGGAGTCATTCCGGGGCGCGGGCGCCAGCCCGCGAACCCGGAATCTAGACCAACAACGTCTGGATTCCGGGTTCGCGCGTTTCACGCGCGCCCCGGAATGACGAGTGTCCTTGGCGATCTGCCGCGCGTTCAATCGATCTGAAAGTCACTCCGGCGCCATGTCCGAACTGCTGCAATTCTTGATCTCTGGGCTGACGGTCGGAGCGGTGTATGCGCTGGTCGCGCTCGGCTTCACGCTGGTCTATCA
>NZ_QPFS01000083.1:0-22652 GCF_010906995.1 Rhodopseudomonas sp. WA056
GAACGGCTGTCTGCCGATCTCGGCTCCCTGGGCGCCGGACGCACGCGCGTACAGCCGTTCCGCTCCGTCGCCTCCTGACTCAGGCACCGTCCACAGCGAACATCCGCCCAAAGTCGACACAACGGATTGACCAAAAGCAGATCTGACTACAATATATAGATGTCACGGTCTTTCGAGTCGCATCAGCGACCCGAGAGCTAAGAGGGAAGCCGGTGCAACGCCGGCGCTGCCCCCGCAACTGTAAGCGGCGAGCCGACGTCCGATATTCGTCACTGGGCCCTGAACGGCCCGGGAAGACTGGACCGACGCTACGACCCGCGAGCCAGGAGACCTGCCGCGACAGTCGCAATCGTCCCTGGGCGGGGTGTCCCGGTGGGTCGCATGGCAGCCGTCGCAGTCCTCACGGACGACCTCCTGCTCGCGTCTCCGCCAGGTCCCTGCCCCAACATCCACGGGGTCTTGGGAATGTCTGTCGGAACCGAAGCTGCTCACACCGCGCGCCGCGCGCCATTGTCCCCCCTCGCCTCTGCCGACGTCGCAGCCGGCGCCGCGCACGAGACGAGCTATCAGGTGATCCGGCGGAGCGGCGAGGTGTCGCCGTTCGATGCATCGAAAATCGCCGTTGCGCTGACGAAAGCGTTTCTCGCCGTCGAAGGCAGCAACGCCGCCGCATCCCGGCGCGTGCACGACACCGTTGCTGAGCTGACCGACCAGATCGTCGCCAATCTCACCCGCCGGATTGGACCGGGCCGCACCTTCCACATCGAGGACATTCAGGATCAAGCCGAACTCGCCCTCATGCGCAGCGAGCACCACAAGGTCGCGCGCGCCTATGTGATCTATCGCGAAGAGCGCACCCGCGAACGTGGCAAGGCGGCCTCGAGGGAATCTAAGCCAGCCGAACCCGCTTTGCGTACCAAAGCCAGCGACGGCACTTTGCATCCGATCGATTTCCCTCGCCTCTCTGCCATCATCGCAGAGGCCTGCGCAAAACTTGACGGCGTATCGGTCGAGGTCGTTCTCACCGAGACGCAACGAAATCTATACGATGGGATCAGCGACGAGGAACTGGCGCTGGCTCCGATATTAGCTGCCCGGACCTTCGTCGAGATTGAGCCAGACTATACCAAGGTCAGCGCACGGCTGCTGCTCGACAAGCTCCGCCGCGAAGCCCTGAGCTTCGTCGAGGGCCGGTCGCATCAGGCGACACAGGCGCAGATGGCGGAACGCTATGCCGATTACTTCAGCGCCTATGTCAAAGTCGGCATCGCGCACGAGCTGATCGATCCGGAAATCGGGCGTTTCGATGTTTCCAAGCTCGCCGCCGCGATCAAACCAGAGCGCGACCTGCAATTCGACTATCTCGGCCTGCAGACCCTGTACGACCGTTACTTCCTGCATGTCCATGGCACGCGCTTTGAACTGCCTCAGGCGTTCTTCATGCGGGTGGCCTGCGGCATCGCACTGCGCGAAGTCGATCGCGAGGCCAAGGCAATCGAATTCTACAACCTGCTGTCGTCGTTCGACTTCATGGCGTCGACGCCGACCTTGTTCAATGCCGGCACGCTGCGACCGCAACTGTCGTCGTGCTTCCTCACCACGGTGCCCGACGATCTCGACGGCATTTTCAAATCGATCAAGGACAACGCGCTGCTGTCGAAATACGCCGGCGGCCTCGGCAACGACTGGACCCAAGTCCGTGGTCTCGGTGCCCATATCAGGGGCACCAACGGCGAAAGCCAAGGCGTGGTGCCGTTCCTGAAGGTCGCTAACGATACCGCGATCGCGGTCAATCAAGGGGGCAAGCGCAAGGGCGCGGTCTGCGCCTATCTCGAGACCTGGCATATCGACATCGAGGAATTCCTCGATCTACGCAAGAACACAGGCGACGATCGCCGCCGCACCCACGACATGAACACCGCCAATTGGGTGCCGGACCTGTTCATGCAGCGCGTCGAGCAGGACGGACCTTGGACGCTGTTCTCGCCGGATGAGACGCCGGATCTGCACGATCTGACCGGCCGGGCCTTCGCCGAGCGCTACGCGTTCTATGAAGCCAGGGCGGCGCGCGGCGAACTGCGCGTCACCAAGCAGGTTCGCGCGGTCGACCTGTGGCGGCGGATGCTGACGATGCTGTTCGAGACCGGGCATCCGTGGATCACCTTCAAGGACCCCTGCAACCTGCGCTCGCCGCAGCAGCATTGCGGCGTGGTGCATTCCTCCAATCTCTGCACCGAGATCACCCTGAACACGTCCGAGCGCGAGGTCGCGGTGTGCAATCTCGGCTCGGTCAACCTCGTCAATCACGTTGCGGACGGACGGCTCGACTTCGCCCGTCTGGAGCGGACCGTGACGACGGCGATGCGGATGCTCGACAACGTCATCGACGTCAATTTCTACACCATCCCCGAGGCGCGCGCGTCCAACCTCCGGCATCGCCCGGTCGGTCTCGGCCTGATGGGCTTCCAGGACGCGCTCAACATTCTGCGCCTGCCCTACGCATCCGATGAGGCCGTCGCCTTCGCCGACGAGAGCATGGAGGCGATCGCCTATTGGGCGATCTCGGCCTCTGTCGATCTCGCCGCTGAGCGCGGGCGCTACGCCTCCTACGATGGCTCGCTGTGGTCGCAAGGCATTCTGCCGCTCGATTCGATCGGTCTCGTCGACGAGGCACGCGGCGCTGCGATCGAGGTCGACCGCGGCAGCCGGCTCGACTGGGAGGCGCTGCGCAGGCGCGTCACGGCGACCGGCATGCGCAACTCCAACGTCATGGCGATCGCGCCGACCGCGACGATCTCCAATATCTGCGGCGTGTCGCAGTCGATCGAGCCCGCCTATCAGAACCTCTACGTCAAGTCGAACATGTCGGGCGATTTCACCGTCGTGAACACCCATCTGGTGCGCGACCTGAAGGGCTGCGGCCTGTGGGACGAGGTGATGATCTCCGATCTGAAGTACTTCGACGGCAGTCTCGGCCAGATCGACCGCGTGCCCGACGACCTCAAGGCGCTGTACGCGACCGCCTTCGAGATCGACGCGACATGGCTGATCGAGGCTGCCGCCCGGCGGCAGAAATGGATCGACCAGGCGCAGTCGCTCAACCTCTATCTCGCCAATCCGAGCGGCAAGAAGCTCGACGCGTTGTACCGGCTGGCATGGCGGCGGGGATTGAAGACGACTTACTACCTGCGGTCCCGCTCGGCCACCCATGTCGAAAAATCGACTCTGCGCGGCACCGACGGCAAGCTCAACGCGGTCTCCGCGATCACGCTGCCGACCGCCTCCGCTGAAACGTCGCAACGCAACGGGGCCGCCAACGGCCATGACGTCGGCGAAGGCTGGGGCAAGGCGTGCGCCATCGACGATCCGACCTGCGAAGCCTGCCAGTGATCGAACCGGAGATGTCCAACATGCTGCAAGCCGTCAAAAGCCAGAACGCTGCCCTCTTCGCAGAATCAGACGCCGTGCTTCAGGCCGATGCCACCGGACTCGGCACGATCGATCGCGGTGCCGCCCGGGTTCGGGTCGACGACAAGCGGATGATCAACGCGCGCGCCGACGTCAATCAGCTTCTTCCGCTGAAATATCGATGGGCCTGGGAGAAATATCTTGCCGCCTGCAACAACCACTGGATGCCGACCGAAGTCTCGATGCAGGCCGACATCGCGCTGTGGAAGTCGCGCGACGGCCTGACCGAGGACGAGCGCCGGATGGTGAAACGCAATCTCGGCTTCTTCGCCGCTTCGGAGTCGCTGGTCGCCAACAACATCGTGCTGGCGATCTATCGCCACCTGACCAATCCTGAATGCCGGCAATATCTCTTGCGCCAGGCATTCGAGGAGGCGGTGCACACCCACACCTTCCAGTACATCGTCGAAAGTCTCGGCCTCGACGAGGGCGAGCTGTTCAACATGTATCGGGAAGTGCCGTCGATCACCGACAAGGCGGCGTGGGCGCTCGAGTACACCCGGCATCTCGACGACCCGCACTTCAAGACCGGAACGCCCGCGACCGATCAGGCGTTTCTGCGCGATCTCGTCGCCTTCTACGTCGTGTTCGAGGGGATGTGGTTCTACACCGGTTTCGTGCAGATCCTGTCGCTCGGCCGGCGGCAGAAGATGACCGGGATCGCCGAGCAGTATCAGTACATTCTGCGGGACGAGTCGATCCACCTGAACTTCGGCATCGACGTCATCAACCAGATCAAGATGGAAAATCCGCAGGTGTGGACCGCATCGTTTCAGGACGAAATCCGCGCCATGATTCACGAGGCCGCCCGGTTGGAGGCGGCCTATGGCCGGGACACCATGCCTCAGGGTCTGCTCGGACTGAACGCCGCCTTGTGCGAAACCTACATGCATTTCATTGCCAACCGGCGCTGCGTGCAGCTCGGGCTTCGTCCGGTGTTCGCTGATGCGGAAAACCCGTTCCCGTGGATGTCCGAGACGATGGACCTGAAGAAGGAGAAAAACTTCTTCGAGACCCGCGTCATCGAATACCAGAACGGCGGGGCGCTGGATTGGGACTGAACGATGCAATCACCTCATTCGAAGCCGGCAGCCCGCGACGGGCGCCGGACCGAGCCGATCGATCCGCAACGCGGTTCAGTCGGATCGTCGAACACCGCACGAAATCCGCACGGAGACGAGGCGGCTCCACCGAGCGCTACGTCGATTGCAGCGGGACCGTCCGGCGACATCGCAACGGCGCGACGCAAACGACGGTGGCGTTGGCGCGCGCTGGCATGGCGGCTGCAATTCCAATTCTGGCAGGGGCTGGAGATGCTGGTCCGGCTCGCGGTGCTGCGCGAGCGGCTTCGCCGAAGCGACCTGCGGTCCGCCGACCTGCCGCCGCCGATCGGCGAGGATCGGGACGATCCGTGGCGACGCCAACTCAGCATCGGCCACGGCTGCTCCGGGCCGGATCTTGCGACGCCGTCGATCAGCGCGCTCGATATGGGACCCGACGACCAGGAGGCGAACGGGCAAATCGCCGTGTGCGTGGTCGGCGACGGTGACGTCGTCGTCCAACTGCTGGAACGCCTGACGGATATTGGCGTTCGCGTGCACGCCACAGCGGATACGATAGATGACTACATCGCCGTCAGGCGCACCGGCGCCGTCCCGCATCGGTTCGAAGATATGCCAGCGGTCGCGGCGGGAATCGACCTGCTGATTTCCACGAGCTTCTCCAGGCCGATCGGAGCGACCGTCCTGGCCCGGCTTCCCGATTCCGCCGTCGTCATCGATCTCGCCGGCCCGCCCGGCAGCGTCGATTTCGAAGTCGCGCAGCGGCTCGCTCGTCGGACGATCTGGGAGCCGCCGGTCGATCGACACTTCGACGCGAGCTGGCGCAGCGTAGCCGATCAGATCGAGAGGCTTGAAGCTCGTAAGAACGGCTGAGTGCCGAGACGCGGCGCGGATGCCGTCCGCCGGAATGCGGAACACTACTTCCACATGCAACGCGCGCGAGAACGCAACTTTTCAGAAGCTACGGACCGCATCTGACGTGGAAGCCTCGCCGCAATCGTCTTGATTTTGCCATTGTCGATTGACTCGGTTGAACGACAATTTTAACCATTACTTGACGGTTCTTCCTTCGGGAGGATCAAAAGGGAATGCGGTGCGGAGATTGTTCTCCAATGCCGCGGCTGCCCCCGCAACTGTAAGCGACGAGTCTCGGTCAGACGGCCACTGGATCTTTGTCCTCGATCCGGGAAGGCGACTGGAGACGACGACCCGCGAGCCAGGAGACCTGCCGTCAGCAGTGGTCATGTGCGAACGCGCCGGTCGGGGTGAACCGGAGCGAAGCTCCCCGAGCATCACTCGCGAGGGACGAGCTTGTCGCGGTGACGTGTCACCTTGCCGCGAGGCCAAGCCTCGTCGTCAGTTCATCTGTCTCAATCAAAACGACCCGTCCTCGACCCGCGACAGCCGAAAGCCGATTTGCGTCGGCGATCCACACGCGAACGTCGTAGCAGACAGATGCTTGGAATTTGGGGGGAAGTATGTCTGTCGGTTCGGATCGTTCGGGCACGCGCACTGCGCGGCGCAACTATCTCGCCGCGTGCGCAACTGGCGCACTGCTCATCAGCGGCGCCGGGCTGGACGCCTCGCATGCCCAACAATCTCGATCGAGCAATCCCGATCTGCCGCCGGTCGTGGTGCAGCAAGACGGCAACGTCCGACGCAGTCCGCCCGCGCGCGAGGCGCGCTCTGCCGCGTCGCGCCGCAGCCCAAGGGTGGAACGCACGACTGCCGCATCGCCTCCCCCCGCTCCAGCTCGGCAGACCGATCCTGGCATCAGCGTGCCCGGCCTGAACGGCTACATCGCGACCGCGACCAGCGTCGGCTCGAAGACGAACACGCCTATCCTGGCCCTGCCGCGAAGCACATCGACCGTCACCGCTCAGGAAATCTTCGATCGCGACGCCGCGTCCGTGCAGGAAGCTCTCCAGTACACCGCCGGCGTCGGCGGCTTCTTCCGACAGGGCAACCTGACGCGGGAATACAATCGCGTGCGCGGCTTCGAAGCGTTTCAGTACCTCGACGGCCTCAAACTGCACGACAGCAACTGGGGATTCGAACGCTACGGCCTCGAGCGGGTCGACGTCCTCAAAGGTCCCGCATCCACCCTCTACGGTCAGGGCAGCCCCGGCGGCATCATCGATCTCACCAGCAAGCGTCCGACCGAAACCCCGTTCGGCGAAGCACTGCTGCGCATGGGCCTGCGGGGCTATCTCGAGGGCGCGTTCGACGTCAGCGGTCCGGCCAACGAAAACAAGAGCGTGCTGTATCGCTTCGTCGGCGTCGGCAAGATGGGCGATGGCGAGATCGATTTCACCAAGAACGAACGGGTCTTCTTTGCGCCCTCGGTGACGATCCGGCCGAATGAAGATACCAGCCTGACCCTGCTCGCCAGCTACCAATACGACCCGCACCTCACGGTGCTGCAGCCTCTGCCCTATGTCGGCACAGTTGTACCCGGCGCCAATGGCCAGTTCATTTCGCGCAAGACGTTCCTGGGCGAACCGAACTATCACGACACTTCAAAGGAAAGCTATCGGATCGGCTACGAGTTCAAGCATCAGTTCAACGACGTCTTCTCGATCCAGCAGAATTTCGCCTACCAGAACATCGACATTTCGCTTCGCGAAGTCCAAAGCCGCTCGACCGGCAACGTGACGACGCAGCGGCAAATGGCCTATCAGCAATACAATATCGACATCTTCCAGATCGACAATCGCCTGAAGGCCGACTTCGAGACCGGTCCGTTGCGTCATCACGTGATGTTCGGCGTCGACTACGCGTCGATCCCGAATTATCAGGGCACGGGAACCAATCGCGGCACCGGCAACTTCCTGCTCAATTATTACACGCCGCTTTACGGCGCGGCGCTACCGAACAATCCGTTGACGACCAAACGCTATCAGAACGTCGATCAAATCGGTGTCTATCTGCAGGACCGCATCGAGCTCGGACGGCTCTCCGTCCTGTTCGGCGCTCGCAACGACACCGCGCATTTCGCTCAGCAGAGCCAAGCCTTGGTGCCGGCGACCGGCAATTTCACGCAGCCGCCGTGGACACGTCAGAACGACAACGCCACCACCTATCAGGCTGGAGCCATCTACGCATTCGACAGTGGCGTTGCGCCGTACGTCAATTATTCCCAGTCGTTTGCGCCGACGATCGGCACCGACTTCTCCGGACGCCCGTTCATTCCGGTCACGGGCGACCAGATCGAGGGGGGCGTCAAATATCTGCCGCCCGGCATGAACCTGGCGATCTCAACGGCGGGCTTCAACATCACTCAGAACAACGTACTGACGGCTGATCTCGTCAATCCCGGCTACGCCGTCCAGACCAGTTCGGTCGAAGCCAGCGGCGCCGAGATCGAGGTGAAGACCACCCGTCTCTACGGCTTCAATTCATCCGCCGCCTACACCTATCTGGCCCCCAAGGTGACGGCCACCAACACAGCCGGCGGCATCGGCAAGGATCCGGTCAGCATGCCCCGCCATGCCGCGTCGCTGTGGACCACCTACAGCTTCGAAGACACCAGCGTCCTCGCCGGCCTGACCCTGGGCGGCGGGGTGCGTTACGTCGGATCGTCGTTCGCCGATACGCTCAACACCACGGAGATCCCGTGGTTTACGCTGGTCGACCTGTCGCTGCGCTATCGGCTGGGGGCGATCTCCGCCAGCCTGCAGAACTGGGACGTCGCGCTCAACGTCAAGAACCTGACCGACAAGCGCTACGTCGGATCCTGCGATGCGCTGAGCCAATGCTATTATGGGCTTGGCCGCACTGTCGACGGTACGATCCGGGTCCGGTTCTGAGCCGGCGCGGGAGGGCATCCCCGGTGATCGCGATCCCTCCCGCCGCCCTCTGCCGCGAGATCGACGATCTCGCGGCCAGCCATGAAGGCACCGCGTCGTTCGCAGGCAGCCTGGTCGGACCGGAGGATCCCCGCCCGGCCTTGCCGGCTGACGCTTTGCTCGTCAGCCCTCACCGATCCCTCATTCACAACCGCTTTGCGAAGCGGTTCGACCAGTTCGACGAACGCGCGACGCATTCGATCTGGATGAAATGGTATCTCAACGTCGTCCTGCCACCGGTTCTTCTGGCCGACGTCTGCCTCGGTCGTTCAGTGGCGATCGGCCTGGACGAAGTCCATTTCGTCATGGCCGAGGACGGACGAGTTGCCGCAGTTCAGATCGGACACGAGAGCTTCCAAACCGGCGAGCAGGATCCGTTCGAACGGCTTCGGTCGCTGATCTTCGATCATTTGGCGCCTTTGATCGATCTGCTGACAGCTCGCACAAAACTCACGCGCCGCGTCTGTTGGAGCAACGCCGGCAACACCTTTGAGGCGATGCTTCGTCGGATCGAACAGGTTGCCGGCCCGTCACGGCGGCTCGCGGAGGCGCAGGAGATCCTGGCAAGTGCTCGTTGGGCCGGGGGGCTCCCGAATCCACTCGCCGGCGCCATCCATGACCGAGACGGCGTCCGGACCCGCCGAGTCTGCTGCTTACAATATCGGCTTCCCGACCGCCGGTTCTGTAGCGCCTGTCCCGTTCCTGAAGCGCGGCCACAACTCTCCGATCTGACAGGGCGCTCCGATTGACCTCCCCGCTTTCCCTCCGCGCAGGCCTGCGCAGTGCCTTGCGTCTTGCGGTGCCGTATTTCCGCTCGGATCAGCGCTGGATTGGTCTGAGCCTTCTTGCGAGCCTGATCGGTGCGCAACTCGTCGCCGTCGGTGCCGCCGTCGCCGAGAACTACTGGCGCAACGCGTTCTTCCAGACGCTCCAGGACAAGAACTGGCCCGGCTTCATCGAACAGTTCTGGGTGTACGCGGTGATCGCCGTGTTCCACATCTGCGGGGCGGTGTATCAGCGCTATCTCGGCCAATGGCTCACCATTCGCTGGCGCGGCTGGATGACCGCGCATTATCTCGACAGATGGCTGCATGGATCAACCCACTACCGCGCCACGATGGCGGCCGGCGCCGTCGATAATCCGGATCAACGGATCGCCGAAGACGTCCGCTCCTATATCAGCCTGACTCTGGAACTCCTGGTGGGGCTGATCGGCGCCATCGCGCGTCTGACCTCGTTCGTCGCAATCTTGTGGGCGCTGTCCAGCAGCATTCCCTTCTCCATCTTCGGCGTGACCATTCCCGGCTATCTGGTCTGGGCGGCGTTGATCTATACGGTGGCTGGCAGCGCCGTCACCCATTGGATCGGCCGCCGCCTGATCGGAATCGATTTTGAGCAGGAGCGGCGCGAGGCCGATTTCCGCTTCGCGCTCGTGCGCCTTCGCGAGAACAGTGAGGCAGTCGCGCTGCTGCACGGCGAAGATTTCGAGAAGCGCGGCCTTGCGATGCGATTTCAGGCCATCGTCGACAACTGGTTTCGGCTGATGAAGCTCCAGCAGTTGATCGGATTGTTCTCCGAATCCTACAAGCGCTACTCGCTGTATTTTCCTTACTTCGTCATGGCGCCGCTGTTCTTCGGCGGAACGATGCAGCTCGGATCGTTCATGCAATCCGGATCTGCGTTCAATGAGGTTCGGAATTCGTTCTCTTACTTCATCAACGCTTATCTGAAGCTCGCCGAGCTCGCTGCCGTGACACACCGGCTATCGCAATTCGCGCAAGTCGTGAAGCAGTCCAAGCCCGCAAATGCAGATGTGACATCTCCCTCTGCCGGCGCCGCGCTGGATGCTTCAGAAATCGTCGTGAAGACGGCAGCCGGCTCTCCCATCATCGCGGTCGACGGCGTTCGGGTCGAATCCGGCACCTCGCTGCTGATCACCGGTCCGTCCGGCACCGGAAAAACCAGCCTTGTTCGAGCGATCGCCGGCATTTGGCCATTTGTCGATGGAAGCGTCTCGACTGCTGCGCGCCGACCGCTCGTGCTGCCTCAGCGCCCCTATCTCCCGCTCGGCACCCTGCGCGCCGCCCTGTCCTATCCGGAAGCCCCTGATCGTTCGGACGCCGCTCGGATGGTCGAGGCGTTGCAGGACGTCGGGCTCGATCATTTTGTTGCACTTCTAGACCAAGTCGATCGTTGGGACTTACGTCTATCCGAGGGGGAGAAGCAGCGTTTGGCGATAGCGCGCGCCCTCCTCTACCAACCAGATCTACTAATTCTCGACGAAGCCACCTCAGCTTTGAGCAAACCGTCCGAGATATTACTGCACCAAATATTGAGGATGCGCCTGTCAACGGCGACTATCGTCGCCGTCAGTCATCAAGATGCACTCCATTCATACTATGATAGCGTCACAGTCCTCAGAACGTCAGAAACAAATTGATTGAATCCTCACAATGCGCTCGCAATGGGCAGGTCCGCTCCTGGCCCAAGCCAGACATTGTCCCCCCGCTTTGCGTATCACCCGCTTGCCGTGTGAAACAGACGCGCGGGCCTGGACGGAGTCAGATGGCAGATTCCAGGACCAAACCGCATTTCACGCTTCGGCCGCAGCGTTGACGGCGGGCCGCCAGGCTTCAGGTACAATCCAGCCGTCAAGCCTTCGCTTCAACGATGGCGTCCTCCGGAAACAACCTCGACCTCTGTTCCGCAGGGGTAGGGTTCAGGTATCTCATCAGCACTGCAACGGTCTTGTGGCCGCTCTGCCGCATCAGCGTCTTGAGGTCGGTGCCGCGAGCCGACATTCGGGACAGGGCTTCATGTCGGAGATCGTGGATCCGGAGATCAGGGCATTGCGCCGTGATACAAATCTCGTTCCGCCACGCGTTCTCTGCGACCCACGACGAAAACCTGAACACTTTGCTGTCCGCCGGCTCCCGGTCGGTCAGGTCGAGCAAGCCGGCGTAGGCGCGGTCCGAGATCGCGACATGGCGCGCGCTGCTGTTCTTCGAGTCCGGAATGACGACGAACCCGGGGCTCCTGCCGGATCCACCCGCACTCGATCGAGATCGCTTACCGAGACGCATCCCGGTATCGAGCAGCAGCGGAAACAGAGCTTTCCACTGACAGCCTACCGGACCGACCAAACCCTCGATTGCCTCTTTCTCTTTGATAGCCCTCTCCTCGCCCTAGCGCAGCCGTCGTTCACGATGGCCGGAGGGTTGGGGCTCGCCCCACCTGCGCTTCCGGAGCGAGGCGATCGGGTTGGAAACGTCGACCGACTTCTCGCGCATCAACCACTCGTACACGGCCGAGAGACCGTGTTGAGGTTCCGAATCGTGGACGCCGACTTGCTAATCGTCTTGCGCGCGTCGCGGAAGTCGGCAACGGTCAGATCCCGGAGGCGTTTCTTGCGAATTCCTCGCGCGCCAACATCTGCAGCATTGCAGCTTCCTGAGATGCCCCCTTCTTCGCGGGCGTCACCTTGATGCGGTAGTCGTCGAGCGCCTCCACTAAGCGCTTTTGCGGCCATCCGAGGGCCCGCAGGCTTTCGGTTCAAACCGGGGACCGCAGCAATTGCCGAGTTTCATCGCAGCCGGGGTCGCCCGCAGCCGGAGCCTGGCGTCGTCCTTCTTCGTGAATGTCTGTCTGATGGATTTCGAAACCACCGGTGCCTGAAAGGTGTCCGGCAGGCGCGCCGGCGCGGTCCTTTTGGACCGCGCTTGAAAACCGGCGTGCCCGCAAGGGTACCGTGGGTTCGAATCCCACCCCTTCCGCCAACCCCGCCGATTTTCTTCTATGACCCGGTATCGCCGCCGATCATCGCACACCACAATGCGATATAGCGAACCGCCGTTTCCACGCTATCGTCCGATACTTGCGTGTCCGGGCCAGCAGTGCGGCGGCTTTCGACCCTCACTAGGCGGCTGCGAATGCGCGGGCGAATGCCGACATCGCAAATCAGTGCGGAGGCAATGCCCAGCACCTATTTTTCGGGTGCGAAAGCAGGCCAGAAACATGACTCCAAAAACCATTGTGACAGAGGCCAAAAAATCGGCGCCGAAAAGCGCCATGTAAGCCATTGATTTATAACAACTCACGACGCGCCATGAAAAATGAGAGGCATGAAGGTAGTTGAATTAATAAATTAAGTAGTGTGACATGCCATATGGCCAGCGTTGCGCAGTACCTTTCCGAGCATGGTCCCTCACGTTCCTCACGGATCGTTGAGGCACTTGTCGCATCTGGTTTATCCGCAGAGGCAGCGCGTCAGCGCGTATCGCGAGCCAAGCCGCCGATCCGCAGCTTTCCTGTTCCGCTCCTGCCTAAGCGCGAGGCGTTCCTCTATCTGGAGAAGGACCGTAACGGCGAACGGTTCTGGCAAAACTTCCTGCGCGATCTCCGCGAAACCAATTCGATTACGGCGGCGGCTATCGACGGGGTGATTGCTCGGGGTGGCATAATTCCTGCCGAGCAATTCGCGGTTGTAAGCGGTGCGACGGTCAGGCCTAAGGCCGGGCAAGTCCCGGCTGATACGGTCGCCAGCCGTCTTATAAAGTCCGACTTCCTCAAGGAATTCCACGACCCGGAATATGGCCGCTGTTTCCACACGGCTCCGAGTTTGGCCATGGGCACATCCGCTGCCATGCGGGCGCGGGACATTACGGAACGTGTCTTGCTGGATGGCCTGCGCGAATGGTGCCGAAAAATTGGCCTCGCGAGCTACAATGCTATCCGCATCCGGGGCGACGAAGATTTGAAGCCGATCGGGCCTTTCGCATTCGATCTTGCCGGGCCGAGCTATCTCCTCCCGTTGTAGGGATCGGCAAGCAAACCGGGCTTCGTTGTGGCGGACGTTTTCGCCGAAGGCATTTTGACCGTCCATGAGATTCAGTTTTTCATCCGCAAAGCTCGCGTTCTCAAAGCCAGCTTCAAGGATATCGGCATTCTGTCGATCATCGTTGCGGAAGGCTTCACGGGCGAAGCAATGACCGCAGGACATGCGGCGGGCGTTATGCTGGCAACCCCCAAAGACCTGTTCGGGAAGCGTGTCGGGGAGGCAATCGCCTCGCTCTGCGAAGTGCTCAAGAATGCCGCGAGATATGCGTCATCGAGCCCCGAACGGCTCACCATGCTTTTGAACAACCTGTTCGATATCGAAGGGCGCAACAAGAATCTTCGTGGCATCCTGTTCGAGATGGTGGCGGGCTATCTTGCGAGACGCACAGCCATGACGATGGATATGGGCGTCACCGCCAAAGACCCGAGCACCGGGAAGACTGCGGATATCGACGTTCAGACGATTACCAACCAGAACGCAGTCGTCACGGCGATTGAATGCAAAGGTAAGGAGCCGGGCGGTGTGTTGGGTCTGGCAGAGGTGGAGGAGTGGCTCGCGAAGATTCCCACATTCCGCGCTCATTACGCTCAGCACGGGTATTTACGCGAGGCAGAGCAGCGCTTCGAAATCTGGACGAGTGGCAGCATCGCACCTGATGCGCTGGCGAAGCTGAAAGAGGAACAGGTCCGCCGCGTAAAGGCGAAGATCGACTGGAAGGACGGCGATGCCGTTCTGGCGCTGGCGAGGGCGGGCAAAGAGAAGGCCCTTGCCGACGCTCTCAACCAGCATTTCTTTCGTCATCCGCTCGCCGAAGTCGCCAAGCAATTCGAAGCCGGCGGGGCCGCTGGAAAAGTGCCGTCATGGATGGCTCCTACGAAATCTAACCTGCCTGAGTTCCAAAGTCCGGCAATTGAAGTCGTCTCGTTGGATGGCGAGTTGGACGCCGCCGAGTGACCTAGCGCCCAAATTCAGGATCGCGGGTCTGCCCTTGGCTTGCCTGCTCAGGCGTTGCGGTATCGGGAAGTCGCTCCAGGAACGCCGCGGAGCGCCGGGCGTGTCGCACATAATCCTGACGTGTATGAGGTCCCACTCCGCGCATGACCGGCGAGTAGATCCAAGGAGCGGATGCATAGCGGCCACCAGCGGGAGAAGCGGAAATACCCCGTCAGACGCCCGAAATTGCCGCCGTTAGCCATCTAAATGCCGCTGAAAACCGCCGATTGCCGCATAATCATGGGAATTTGCATAATTATCAAATAGTTATGATGATCTCGTAGTTCTCATCTTCCTCGGGCACTGCCCGCCATAGCCTCTGATCTTATTCGGTAAAATCCGTTGGCAAGGCGCAATCAGGTTCTGAAGCCAATCGGCGAAGGTGGGTTCCAACCTGCCAACAATGCTGCGACACCTTTCTGCTGCAAACATCCTTCCATCAAGACCCGTCGGCCCGCTTCGGCAGGGGGTATCGGCCTTCTGGGCGGCCCGCTTGCAGCGGCGGGGCATCGGCATTCTTGGCACCGGGGACCTGTCCCTGATCGCGTATAGGTCGAGATACGCCCCCCGCCCCGCCTCCTACGGTTTCTGGCCATCTCGTCGAAGCGCGTCGCGACGCGGCGGAAGTATTTGAGCTCGCTGTCGACCCCCGGTTTGTCCATCCGGCGAAGTTGGTGTCCGCTAAAAAACTCCTCGGATGTCCATCTCAACAACAAGCAGGTGCATCAACGCTGCGGCACCATCGCGCCACGCGGCTTCGGCGTCGTCCTGCGTGAAAGTGGTGGCGATGAAGGTGGAGACGACGCGGCGTCCACTCTTGCCGGCATCCGTCATGAGGTTGAGCATGAATTTGCCCGGCAGCGCTGCGAGGCGGCATCCTATGCGTCTCCGGCGCCATGATCGGTACCACGCGCCGCCATCCTCGACAGGGCCTCGTGTCGGAGATCGTGGGTTCTCAAATGCTGACACCCTGCAGCGCCCCTGATCGCATTCGGGCAGGCGTCTTTGCACTTCGAATCTCGCCATCCTCGAGTGGTCAATGCGAGCTTAACGACTCGACACCCACTCTATGAATCCTCGTTGATAAGTGTTCACGCTTCGAACCAATAACGTCTCGGCCGCGGGGCTCTCTTAACCGCCGCAGCAGCACCGCCCCGTATCGTCGATCAGGTCGAGCGAGCCCGCAAGACAGATCGATAGTCGGGCCCGCGTCAGGGCACGGGCGATGCAATTCGGTCTGCTGAAAGCGCTGCTATCTGGTTCGATCGTATTCGGCGCTGTGCTGCCTGTCGCGGCGGCGGCGGCCGAACGGGACCTCGCGACCGTCACCGCGTCGATCGCGCCGACCGAATTCATCGAGACGATCCCGCCTCAGGCGGGCAGCGAGCCGTTCGGCAGGGCCACGGTGCGGGCTCCCCGAGGCGCATTGTGGACGAAGCTCGCGCAGATCACGGCAGACATCCAGGCAGCCAAGCCGGCGCTCGACCGCTGCCGCGCCGACCGGCAGCACTGCACCGAAGCCGGATCCCGCTTCGCCGACATCATCGACCAGGCCGCGCAACGGCAAGACCGCGCGCGGCTCGAACTGGTCAACAAGCGCATCAACGCGGCGATCGACTACACCACCGATCAGGAGGAGTGGCACGTTGCCGATCGCTGGTCGCCGCCGCTCTCCGACACCGCCGACGGCTCTTTCGAGACCGGCAAAGGTGATTGCGAGGACTTCGCCATCGCCAAGTTCGTCGCGCTGCGCGAAGCCGGCACGCCCGCGGCCGACCTCCGGGTTCTGATCGTTCGCGACAGGTCCGCCGGCGACTACCATGCGGTCCTCGGCGTGCGCCTCGACGGCAATTGGATGCTGCTCGACAATCGCGTTTCGCGGCTGGTCGAGAGCACTGACGCGACGTATTTCCAGCCGCTGTTCGCCGTCGCCAGCAGCGGCGTGACGGCGTTCTCGGCCGGCGATACCCGGCTAGCGGCACGTGTCTCTCCGCCGCCACATCCGGCCCTGCAGAAGCCGGTGGCCACGACCGAGGCCGGCACCATCCTCACCCGATTCCACAATTTCGCCGGCGCGCTCACATCGTCACCGCAAAATAGCCCGCAGGTTTGAACGCCTTCAGCGCGCTCCACATCGTCAGCGTGATCTTATCGGCGTGGGTGACGAACGACGGCACCGCATCGCCAACAGCGACCGGCTTGTTGTCGGCCGGATTGATCACCGCGGTGACGCCGCCGACCGACTTTGTCGCGGAGTCGAAGGCGAGGATCACCTGCTGACCGGTCATCGGATCGTTGGCGATCAGGCCCTTGCCGTCGGCGGTCAGGCCCAGCACCAGCAGCCACGGCGTCGCGACGCCTTCGGTTTTGCCGCCCTGCAGTACAACCGGCCCCTTGCGCAGCAGCGCCGCAACGTCGGTTTGGTCCGCAACGAACGCGAACGCATTGCCGCCGCCGGGCACCCGCTCAGCGCCCTTGCCGTCGGTGAACGACACCGCCCGCACGTCGGGATGGTCGAGCCGGCTCCACGATGCCGTCCCGTCGCCCCACAGAGCGTCGATCTTGAACGCCTGCTGGTTGTTGGTCTCGGCTCGGGCGATCATCGTCAGCACGGTCGCCTCGGCGGCTTCGGGTGCGAAGCCCGGCAGCTCGGCTTTCGAATACTGCTGATTGTCGAACTGCGAGATCGGCTTGAACAGCGTGCCGGCTCCTGAGCCGACCGCGATATTCTGGTTGACGTCACCCGTAGTGCCGGCGGTGCGGACGACCGGAGCCGCGGCCCGGATCGCCGCAATCACCGGCACCGGAGCGGCCGGCTGCTGGTAGCTGATCGTCACCGCAACCGGCGCGCTGGTGCTGCCGGACGCGATGTACTGGCTGGTCGGATAGTCGCCGCTGTTGGTGGCGGTGACGGTCGGCGTGGTCGGTGCCGCCAGGATGGTGAAATCGGCACCGACATAGCTCAACAGATAGTTCTGCGAAGCGGCGAGCGTGCCCTGCAGGATGGCGTAGCTGCCAACGCTCTCGCCCGGATCGCGGCTCAGCGCGCCGGTCAGACTGTCGCCGGCGACCAGCGAACCGCTAGTCAGGCTGAAGCCGAACACCGGATCCGCCGTGCCGCTGGTCTTCGACCCCGGCTCCGCCGCCACCGTGATGGCGCGCGGGGTGATGTCGGCTACGCCGGTGAAGCCAGTCGACGCCAGCACATAATTGCCGGCCCCTGCCCCGGTCAGGCTGTAGCTGCCTGTCACCACCTTGTCGATGCCGACGTTCTTGTCGGCATAGGCGGTGCCGGCGAGCAGCAGCGCCACCTCGTCGGTGCCGATCACGCCCGACAGCGTGCCGTTGCCGGTGACCGCTGCCGCGGTGGTGCCGTCGTAGACCTTGCCGGCCGCCACGCTGCCGTTCGACGCGAGCGTCAGCGTCGCCGGGGTGATGTCGGCCACCCCGGTGAAGCCGGTCGAGGACAGCACGTAGTTGCCCGCCTCCGCTCCGGTCAAGCTGTAGCTGCCGGTCACGATCTTGCCGGCACCGACATTCTTGTCGGCATAGGCTGTCCCGCTCAGCAGCAGCGCCACAGCGTCACTGCCGAACACGCCCGATAGCGTACCATTGCCGGTGACGGCCGCCGAGGTGGAGCCATCGTAGACCTTGCTGCCAGCCACGCTGCCCGCCGACGCAATCGTCAGCGTCGCTGGCGCGATGTCGGCCGCACCGGTGAACCCGGTCGTGGCCAGCACGTAGTTGCTGGCACCTGCCCCGGTCAGGCTGTAGCTGCCGGTGACCGTCTTGCCGGTGCCGGCATTCTTGTCCGCATAAGCGGTGCCGGCGAGCAATAGGCTGACGGCGTCGCCGCCGATCACGCCAGCCAGCGTGCCGTTGCCGGTGACGGACGCCGATGTGGTGCCGTCATAGACCTTGCTGCCAGCCACGCTGCCCGCCGACGCAATCGTCAGCGTTGCTGGCGTGATGTCGGCCGCACCGGTGAACCCGGTCGTGGCCAGCACGTAGTTGCTGGCACCTGCCCCGGTCAGGCTGTAGCTTCCGGTCACCGTCTTGCCGGTGCCGACGTTCTTGTCGGCATAGGCGGTGCCGGCGAGCAACAGGCTGACGGCGTCGCCATTGAGCACGCCAGCCAATGTGCCGTTGCCGGTGACGGCCGCCGACGTGGTGCCGTCATAGACCTTGCTGCCGGCGACAGTTCCTGCCGAGGCAATCGTCAGCGTCGCTGGCGTGATGTCGGCCGAACCGGTGAAGCCGGTCGAAGCGAGCAGATAGTTGCTGGCACCCGCCCCGGTGAGGCTGTAGCTGCCGGTGACCGTCTTGCCGGTGCCGACGTTCTTGTCCGCATAAGTGGTGCCGGCGAGCAGCAGGCTGACGGCGTCGCCGCCGATCACACCAGCCAGGGTGCCGTTGCCGGTGACGGTCGCCGACGTGGTGCCGTCATACACCTTGCTGCCGGCGACGGTTCCTGCCGAGGCAATCGTCAGCGTCGCTGGCGTGATGTCGGCCGAACCAGTGAAACCGGTCGAGGACAGCACGTAGTTGCCCGCCTCCGCTCCAGTCAGGCTGTAGCTGCCGATGACCGTCTTGCCGGTACCGACATTCTTGTCCGCATAGGTGGTGCCGGCGAGCAACAGGCTGACCGCGTCGCCGCCGATCACGCCAGCCAGCGTGCCGTTGCCGGTGACGGTCGCCGACGTGGTGCCGTCATACACCTTGCTGCCGGCGACGGTTCCTGCCGAGGCAATCGTCAGCGTCGCTGGCGTGATGTCGGCCGAACCAGTGAAGCCGGTCGAGGACAGCATATAGTTGCTGGCACCCGCCCCAGTCAGGCCGTAGATGCCGGTCACCGTCTTGCCGGTGCCGACATTCTTGTCCGCATAGGCGGTGCCGCTCAGCAGCAGTCCGACCGCGTCACCGTTGAGCACGCCCGCGAGCGAGCCGTTGGAGGTCACGACCGCAGCAGTGGTGCCGTCATACACCTTGCTGCCGGCCACGCTGCCCGCCGACGCGATTGTCAGCGTTGCCGGGGTGATATCGGCCGCACCGGTGAACCCGGTCGAGGACAGCACATAGTTGCCGGCACCCGCCCCGGTGAGGCTGTAGCTGCCGGTGACCGTCTTGCCGGTGCCGACATTCTTGTCGGCATAAGTGGTGCCGGCGAGCAGCAGTCCGACAGCGTCACCGTTGAGCACGCCCGCCAGCGTGCCGTTGCCGGTGACGGCCGCCGACGTGGTGCCATCGTAGACCTTGCTGCCGGCCACGCTGCCCGCCGACGCGATCGTCAGCGTCGCCGGCGTAATCGACGCCGAGGAGCTGGCGGTAGTCGAGAGGATATAATTGCCGGCATCCGCGCCGCTCAGGGTCAGGCCGCTGACCGCCACGGTCTTGCCGGAGCCGACATTGGCATCGGCGAACACGAAGGTCCCGGAACCGCCGACGTTCACCGCGTCGCCTTGCACGACGCCATTGAACCCGACGATCGAGCCGGTCGCCGTAGTGGTGCCGTCATAGACCTTGTCGTCGGCGACCGCGATTGCCGAGATCACCGCCCGGTTCACCGTCAACCCGCCGGCCACATAGCTGATGTTGTAGTTCGAAGAGGTCAGGCCCGACGCCGTCAGCGTGTAGCCGCCCGCATTGATCGCACCCTGCGCCGTGCCGCCATAAGTCAACGTGCCGCCGAGCACCGAGGCATTCTCGTTGTTGACGAAGCCCGCATAGCTGAGGCCGTTGCCGCCCGTGAACGCCTGGCCGTCATAGGTCTTGCTGGCATTCGCCACCGTCACCGTCAGGTCGGCCTTGTTTACCGTCAGCGAACCGCTGGCATAGGTGATATTGTAATTCGCCGCGGTCAGACCCGATGCCGTCAGCGTGTAGCTGCCGGCATTGACGGCAGTCTGGGCATCGCCGCCATAAGCCAGCGTGCCACCCAGCACCGAGGCGTCCTCGTTGTTGACGAAGCCGGCATAGCTCACACCGTTGCCGCCCGAGTACGCCAGGCCGTCATAGGTCTTGGCGTCGTTGTTGGCGGTGACCGTCAGGTCGGCCTTGTTCACCGTCAGCTGGCCGGCGGCGACGAAGCTGACCGCATAGCCGTTCAAACCAGTGACGGTGCCCTGGGACATGTCGATCAGATACGGACCGCCGGCGACGCTGGCGTCGATGGCCGCACCCGTCGAGGTGACGGTCGGCGTGCCGCTGTAGGTGGTCGCAGCCGTATCGGCCAGGTACGCTCCGGCGACGCCGGGCTGATAGCCACTCACGGTGTAGTTCCCTGACAGATCCACCGTCGTGCCGTAGGTTTTGGTCGCGTCGGTCGAGGTGAAAGTCAGAGTCGGCTGATAGGCGAACACGTAGCGGTTGCCGGACGCGATCGTCGACGGCGCGTTCGCCGCGTAGGTGGCGTTCCAGACCGCGGTGTTGCCGCTGTCGAGATTGTTGTACGTGTTGCCGGTCGGCGCCGCGGCGTAGACCAGCCAGCGACCGTTCGGCACACTGATCGCCGAGGAGCCGGCATTGTTGACGAATCCGGTGCCCGCGGAGAGCACGACGGCGTCACCGGTCGCGCTCGAGTTCAGCGCCCCCGCCAACGTCAGAGCGCCCGCGGTGCGGATGAGCAGACCGCCATTGGCGGTGAACGCGCCGACCGACAGGTCGGTGCTGCTGTAGAAATCGAGGCTGCCCGATCCGAGGTTGCCGGACTGCAGCGACGAGACCGCATTGCCGGAATCCGTCAGCGAATAGCTGATGCCGCTCGAGATGTATTGCAGCTTGAGAGTCGCGGCGCTGATCGACGCACCCGCCGTCTGGGTCACCGTGCCGTTCGACGACAGCACCAGATTGCCGGTCTGACTGATCGCCTGGTCGATGCTGAAGCTGCTGCCGGTCGCGACGATCCAGCGGTTGGCGAGCGTCGTCGACACGCCCGACGATCCGATCGCAACGGCGAGGCCCGACGAGATCGACGACAAGGTCGAGGCGGCGCTTTGCTCGAGAAGCGTATTGCCGAGGATGTTCAGGCCCGTGACCGATCCTGCGGCGTTCTGAACGTAGCTGACGCCGGCATTGGTGCCGGAAGTGAAGCTGACGAGCTGGCTGTTGCTGCCGATCGTACCGGGCGCGAGCAGGACGTAGTAGTAACCGTTGGCGCCTGCGCTCGTCGATCCGACCGTGGTGCCGTTGACCATCACCGCGACGTTACCGCCGGAAGCCGCGGTGACGCCATTGTTCGTGTACGCCTTACCGGAGACCACCTGCGGGGTGCCGGACCAGAAGCTCTTCAGGTAGGGATAGCTGACATTGGCGATGATGCCCCAGGTCCCGGTGTCCCAGCCGGTCGGTAGGGCCGCCTGAAGGGTCGCCGTGGTGACGCCGGTGCCGCCGGCGCTGCTCGACTGGCCGGTGGTCTGGGTGTCCCAATAGGAGTCGGTGACGCTGCCGTTGATGACAACCCCGATCAGCCCGCCGCTCATCGAGGAGTTTCCGACGACCAGGCCGGTGGCGTAGGCGTTGCTCACCGAGCTTCCGTCGAACTCTCCCACGAGGCCGCCCGCACTATAGAGGCTCGCCGTGACGGCGCCCGACGCGTAGGCGTCGGTGATCGTCGCGCCGGCGGTGCCGGCGCCGACCAGCCCGCCGACCCTCGCGATGCCCGTCACGGCTCCGGTCGCATAGGACGTGGTGAGACTTCCGGCCAGCTCGCCGAGCAGGCCGCCGATGTCGTCGACGCCCGTCACGGTCCCGGTCGCATAGGATCCCGACACCGTGTGGCTGGACGCGAGGCGCCCGATCAGGCCGCCCACGCCCGAGCTGCCGGACGCGGTGGCGCTCGAATAGGATTTCGAGACGTTCGCCTTCGAGTAGCCGATCACGCCGCCCACGGATTCGCTGCCGCCGACCGTGCCGGTCGACCAGACATCGCCGATCGTCCCGTTGGCCAGGCCGGCCAGGATGCCGACATAGGATCCGCCGACGACGGTCGCGTTGGTGAGGCCGAGATAGCTGACGATCGAGCCGGGATTACCGATATAGCCGAACAGGCCGACATAATCCTGCGTCGGCCGATCGATCGAAAGCCCGTCGATCACGTGGCCGTTGCCGTAGAAGCTGCCATTGAACTGCGCCGAGGCGCTGCCGATCGGCACGAAGCCGGCCGAGCCCCACATCTCCGACGGGTTCGCCAGCGCGGTCCCGAGATCGATGTCGGCGGCGAGCGTGTAGGAGGTGCCGACCGTCGTGTTCATCGCCATCAGCTGGAGCTGATGTGCATTGGTGATGGTGGTGGAATATTCGCTGCGCAGAAACGGCCGCGTCTCGCCGTCGATCATGAACCAGGTGTTGGTGAAGTCCCAGCCCGCATAGGTGCTCTGCGTGCGCGCCGCCGTTCTGGTGATCCCGGTCGCCGAGAACGTGCCGCCGTTCGTTCCGACGCCGGAGCCC
>NZ_QPFS01000084.1:0-22641 GCF_010906995.1 Rhodopseudomonas sp. WA056
GGTTGGGGACTCCCCCGGCGGTTCCGTGTTCCTTCGGGTGGAAGAAGACAAAAACCGGGAACGCCGGCGTCGAGGTCACCTACACCTTCACACCCGGATCGTCGATCCAGGCGTCGTATCTGTACGAGACCTACGACCGCTTCCAGGTCGGCAGCGGCACGCTGACCAATTCGGCCACCGGCAGGCCCAACGCCACGCCGATCAACGCATTCGGCAGCAACACGCTCGAGAAGGTGCAGACGATCCTGATCGCCAGCACGCTGGAGCTGGTCCCCGGCGTGCTGGATTTCAAGCTCGGCTACGCGATCTCGTTCTCGCACGAGGATTGGGACTACGGGCCCTACAACGGCTACGCGATGCTGGCGAATGCCGGCGGCGCCGTGTACCGGCCGTTCCCGACGGTGTCGACCAACTATCAGCGGCTCGACGCCTCGCTCAAACACACCATCGACCCATCGATCGTGGCGAAGCTGGGCTGGACCGGTGAGGTCTATCTCAAGGCCCGCTACATCTGGGAGCGCAACAGCGTCGACAATTGGCAGCAGGATCTGATGTCGCCCTATCTGTATCTGGTCGACACCACGCTGGCGCGGATGATCGACATGGGCGCGACCAATCCGAACTACGACGCACAATACGTCCAGGTGTCGCTGAACGCCAAGTGGTGAGCGGTGCGGACGGTCGACGCCGTCGCACCGCGTCCAACCAATCGCCCGCACGCCTTCGGGCGCGCGGGCTCGCAGCCGGCGGCGAAGACGTGGCCGCCGGTCACAGCAAACAACGTCAACAACGGGAGGACTACCGACGATGGACCACAATCCCAAGGATCAGCCGCTGTCGCGGAGGAAGATGCTGATGGCCGGAGCCGGCGTTGCCGGCGTCGCGGCGCTGCTCGGCGCCGGCGTCGCGACGGCGACCGCGCAGGTCACCAAGAAGGCATCGCACAAGGATTCCGGCTACCAGGAGTCGCCGAGCGGGGCCAAGCGCTGCGGCACCTGCCGGCAATTCAGGCCGCCGAACGCTTGCGTGACGGTCGAAAGTCCGATCAGCGAGAACGGCTGGTGCCGGCTCTACGTCGCCAAGGGATGACCCGAACGGTGCGCCGGAGATCCGGCGCACCGGCTGCGTCACCGCGGCCCGGATCACGGTGGCTCCGCCGGCATAACGAGACAGCCCCTCATGCGTCGGCCGGCTCGCGCGCCAGAATGCGCTCCCGCAAGGTCGGCTTGTGCACTTTGCCGGTGGCGTTGCGCGGCAACGCTTCGACAAACGTGACACGCTGCGGACATTTGAAGCGCGCCAGCCGCTCGCGGCAATGCGACAGCAGCTTCGCCTCGCTCAACTCATGGCCCGGCTTCAGCGCCACCACCGCGACGCCGGTCTCGCCCCATTGCGGATCGGGCGCGCCGATCACCGCCGCCTCGGCGATCTCCGGCAGTTGATACAGCACGTCCTCGACCTCGGCCGGATACACGTTCTCACCGCCGGTGATGTACATGTCCTTGGTGCGGTCGACGATGTAGTAGAAGCCCTCGTCGTCGACCCGCGCCGCGTCGCCGGTGTGCAGCCAGCCGTCGGTGAACGAGCTGCGGTTGGCGTCTGGCCTGTTCCAATAGCCGGGGGTGATATTCGGCCCCTTCACCCAGAGTTCGCCCATCTCGCCCGGCTTCACCGGCTCGCCGTCAGGACCGACGATCTTCAGATCCGCGTGCAGCACCGGCTTGCCGGCGGAACCGGCCTTCCGCGCGGCGTCGTCGGCATCGAGCATCAGCACCGCCGGGCTGGTCTCGGTCATGCCGTAGCCTTGCACCAGAGCGCAGCCGCGGTCCTGCCAGATCTTGAGCAACGGCACCGGCATCGGCGCGCCGCCGACGCCGGCGATCTGCAGCCGCGACAGATCGGTCGCCGAGAACGCCGGATGCTGGCACATGAACTGATAGATCGACGGCACGCCGAAGAAATGCGTCAGCCCGACCGACGGATCGCCGATGATCGACAGCGCCGCGCCGGGATCGAAGGTTCGCATCAGCAGCGTGGTGCCGCCGGCATGCAGCACCGGGTTGGTGTAGCAGTTCAACCCGCCGGTGTGGAACAGCGGCAGCACGCAGAGAAACACCGTTCGCTGCGACACGAAGATCGGGATGCCGAGATTGACCGCGTTGATGAAGGTCATGCCATGGGTGATCATGGCGCCCTTCGGCTTTCCGGTGGTGCCGGAGGTGTACATGATGGTCGAGACGTCATCGAGCGTCACCGGCTCTGCTGTGCCGAGACGCGGCGAGCTCGCCAGCGCGGCCTCATAGGCCGGACCGAACGCCAGCAGATGCGGCACGCCGCACGCAGCCTTCAACTCCGCCGCCATCGGCGCCAGCTCATCGTCATGCGCCAGCACCCGCGGGGCGGCATCGCCGACGATGTAGGACAGTTCGTGTACGGTGAGCCGCACGTTGAGCGGCACGAAGGTCGCGCCGAGCCGGAAGCAGGCGAACTGCACCTCCAGCGTCTCGACCGCATTCAGCGCCAACACCGCGACGCGGTCACCGCGGCCGACGCCGAGCGTTGCGAGATGCGCCGCCAGCCGGTCAACCCGCCCGTCCATTGCCCGGTAGCTGATCTTGCGGCTGGTGGCGAGATCGATCACCGCGATCCGCTCCGGGCGGACCTCGGCGTGATGGGCGATCCAGTCGAAGTAAGCGAAGCTCATCGGTTTTCTCCCTCGGAAGGTCGGCGGCTCTTGACGACCGTCTCGACCAGGGAAGTGAAAGCGCGCACCGGCGGGAAGTCAATCGCCGCCTCTTGTGCGGCGCAACTAACTATCGCAAAATTGAGCCGGCCATGCAGCCGGTCGGCGCAAGACAGGTCGACGGAGCCCGGCCGCTACTGATAAGCCGCCACGATGTCCGAGACCGCGCGTTCGAGCTGTTTGGCGTTGGAACATTGCCGGACCAAATTACAGAACGGCGCGTAGCGGAACATTTCCGAATCGCCCCAGCCCCAACCCATCCGTCCTTCGGGATTGAGCCAGACCACGCGCTTGGCGCGCTCCGAGATGGTACGCAGGATGTCGGTGCGCGGATCGAGATTGTTGCTGCGGGCGTCGCCGAGCACGATCACCGTGGTCTTCGGCGTCACGCTGCGCAGCCAGCGCTTCTCGAAGTCGGCGAATGACGCGCCGTAGTCGGACGAGCCGAACCCGACCTTGGACATGATCTCGCGCATCGCGGCTTCCGGCTCCTGCTTGTCGAGGATGTCGCTGACCTCGATCAGGTGGCCGGAGAACGCGAACGAGCGGACGTCGTCGACCACCTCGTGCAGGCTGTGAATCAGCAGCAGGAAGAAGTCCGACACCTGCGCCACCGAGCCGGAGACGTCGCACAGCGCCACGATCTGCGGCCGGTCGCGGTGCCGGCGCTTCCAGGCGGTGAGGAACGGGATGTTGCCCCAGGCGGCGTTGCGGCGGATGGTGCGGCGGACGTCGAGATGACCGCGGCGCTGCCGCTTGCGCGGCTTGCTGTAGCGCTCGCGCAGGCGCCGCGCGATGGCGCGGATCAGCTCCTTCATCTGCTCGACCTGGCGTCGCTCCAGCCGCATCATCGGTGCGTTGCGCAGCACCTCGTGGCGCAGGTTCTCCGCCTCCTCGCGGCCGTACAGCAGCAGCGCCTGCGCCACCATTTCGCGCACGCTGTCGCGCAAGCCGTCGAGCGCCGCGGCGAGCCGTTCGGCCTGCCCCGGATCATCGGCCTTGAGCCGGTCGAGATCGTCGCGCAACCGCCCGATGCCGAGCGCCTCCATCATCCGGCTCTGAAACAGCCCGCGCTGGGTGAAGAACCGGATGTTGGACAGCGAGGCTTCATTCGCCGCACCGGCCAGCGCCGCGGCCACCGCGCTGCGATCCTGCGCCAGCAGCATCTGCGCCAGCTCGCCGAGCTCCGGCGGCGCCGAGCCTTCGCCGCCACCCTGCCCCGGCGCGCCGCTGCCGCTCGGCTGCGACGGCGAAGATCCGCTGTCCGCCTGCTGATCGGCGGCGTCGGCGGCATCCGCATTGCTCTTCGGTTCGGGCCGGCTGAAGAACAGATCGAAACACTGCGCCAGCGCCTGCTTCTCGTCCTGGGTCTTGGCCAGCGTCACCAGAAGGGTGTCGCGGAGCAGGCCGCGATCGGCGAAGCCGACCTCCGACACCGCCCGCATCGCGTCGATGCTCTCGGCCGGCGATACCCGCACGCCGGCGCCGCGCGCCGCCCGGAAGAAGCGGTGCAGCTCCTCGCGCATCAGCCGAACACGCCCTCGCGCCCGGACTTGGCGACGAAGCCGGCGACCTGGGGCAGCGCCGTTTCGATGTCGGCCTCGTATTTCAGCAGCACGTTGAGGGTGTCCTTCACGGTCTGGTGGTCGAGCTCGCTCGCCTGCAGCAGCACCAGCACCCGCGCCCAATCGATCGTCTCGCTGACCGATGGCAGCTTCTTCAGATCGAGCGCGCGGATCTGGTTGATGAAGCCTACCATCTGCTTGCGCAGCGTCTCGCCGGCGCCGGGCACGCGGCTCTCGACGATCCGCTCTTCGAGCCGCTGTTCGGGAAAGCCTATGTGCAGATGCAGGCAGCGCCGCTTCAGCGCGTCCGACAGATCGCGTTCGCCGTTCGAGGTCAGCAGCACCAGCGGCTTCACCGTGGCGCTGATGGTGCCGAGCTCGGGGATCGTCACCTGATAGTCGGACAGGATTTCGAGCAGCAGGGATTCGAATTCGGCGTCCGACTTGTCGATCTCGTCGACCAGCAGCACGCAGCCCTGCGGCTGCTCCAGCGCCTTGAGCAGAGGTCGCGGCTCGACGAATTCCTTGGAGAAGAACACGTCGCCGAAATCGTGCAGCCGGCCGAGCGCATCGGTCAGCGTCTGCGCGCCGCCGAGCACTTCGCCGAGCTTGTCCTTGAGGATCTGGGTGTAGAGAAGCTGCTTGGCGTACTTCCACTCGTACAGCGCCTTGGCCTCGTCGAGTCCCTCGTAGCACTGCATCCGGATCATCTGCAGGCCGCGCCAGCTCGCCAGCGCTTTCGCCAGTTCGGTCTTGCCGACGCCGGCGGGGCCTTCGACCAGGATCGGCTTCTCGATCTTCTCGGCCAGATACACCGCGGTGGCGATCTGGCGGCTGGCGATGTAGCCGACCGACGCCAGCCCAGCGGTAACGGCCTCGATGGATTGCATCGGCAGATTCGCAGTCATTGCTGTTGATTGCTCCAGAGAGATTGGCCGAGGGCGATCTGCCGCTGCTTGCGCGGCTCGCGCGCCACATTGGCCAGCACGTCGAACGCCGCCAGCGATCGGGTGAGTTGGTCGTCTAGGTGATCCGGCGGCAGCAGCGCGCGCAGTTCGTCGACGAGGACGCGCGCCAGGCTGCGGACGCCGATCACGCGCGCGCCATTCGGCGGCGCACCGCTGTCCAGCGCCTGCACCGCGGCGGCGCTTGCCGCCTGGGCCAGCGACAGCAGGCCGGCGAGGCGGCCGAGCGTGAGCGCGTGATCCTCGCTGCGTTCGACCCGCGCCGCGACGGTGTGCAGCAGCCAGTCGAGAAATCCGACAGTGGTTGCGGTCGCGACCGTGTCCTCGAGGTCGCGGAACGGCAGCGCCATTGCCGGATAGGCATCCGGCAGTGTGCCGATCCGCGCCGAGGCCGGCACGGTGCAGTTCGCGAAGCTCAGTTCGCAATGCGACGCCGGCTTCAGCACGTCGAGCGACGGCATCGGGGTCAGCGTCAATCCTTCGGTGTCGCGCGGCAGCAGGAACAGACCGTAGCGCTTGCGGCCCTGCTCGACGCCGGTGATCGCCAGCACCAGAAACAAATCGGCGACCGGACCGTTGGTGATCCATGCCTTGCGACCGTTGATGACGTAACCGTCGCCCTGCCGCTCTGCTGTTGTCTGTAGATGTTTTGGGTTTGCACCGGCGCCGGGCTCCGAGATCGCCACCGCAGCCCAGCCGCCTCCCGCGGCGATCCGCGGCACCAGTTCGCCGCGCTGCGCCGCATCGGCGAAGCCGGCGATGAAGAACCGCGCGATCAGTTGCCGGCCGGCGAACGCCGTGGCGAGGCCGAGTTCGCCGGTCGCCGCTGCGATCGCCTGCTCGGCTTGCGCGATCGCCCCATAGCTGTCGAGCCGCCCATCGCAGCCGGGAAGGCCGATCTCGAACAGGCCGGCCTGCGCCATCGGCGCAAACGGATCGTCGCCGGGTCGATCCGCGGTCAGCGCCCGCCAGCGCGCGATGCGTGCGGCGACCGCCGCTGTCGCCGCCTCTGTCGTCCCGAGGGTCGCGCCTGGCGCGCCCGGTGTTCGAAGCTCACTCATGGCTCCGTGTGTAGAACAAGCCCGCGGCGGCGGCGAGTGTTTGTTGTATTCCGGCAAATGGAATGCGGCGCGCGGCGAAGCCAACCTCGCCGCGCGCCACCTATCATCGAGACCAGATCTGCGCCGAAGCGGCCGATCACCGTATCCCGCGTAGTTAAACTGCGTGAACCTTCGGCTCGCGCTCCCAGAACCGCAATTGGGTACACAGCTCCAGGAAGCGCTCGGCGTCCTTCGGACCGCCGAGACTCATCACACCGCCGTCGGGTTCGACGCCGGCCTTCTCCAGCAGCGGCGCCGCATCCTTAGTAACTGCAATGAACTTGGCATGGGCGAAGGCGTCGGCGACGAAGTCGCGCGCGGTCGCTTCCTGCTGCAGTCGAAGTGCCCCCTCCTGTGAGAGCAGCACCGCGACCGCATCGTACAGCACCGACGGACCACCATTGACCTTCTGCTTCGCCGGCCGCTGCTTGCCATCGGAGGCGGTGAATCCGCCGACCTTCGGGGCGATCAGTTCGACCATCGCGCCCTGCTGTGTGGCGGCGGCCTCCAGCGCCGCCAGCAGCTTGGCGTCGGCGCCGTCGCTGACCAGAATGCCCAGCTTGCGCCCCTTGAAGCTGCCCGGCGCATTCTTGACGATGCTGAGCGCCGGCGACGGCGGCAAATCCGTGATCACCTCGCGGGCCGGCTCGGCGGCCGCCGGCAGCTTGATGCCGAGGCCGTCAGCGACCATCTGGGCCAGCGTCTTGTCGACATTGACGAGATGCGACACCACCCGGGCGCGGATCTCCGGCGTCTCCACCTTGCTGAGTTCGAACACAAACGCGTCCTTGATGTGGGTCTGCTCGATCTCGCTCTGACTGACGTAGAACTGCCGCGCCTGACTGTAGTGATCGGCGAAAAGCTCGCCGCGGGCGCGGCGCCTCTCGCCGGCGTCTTCGGCCGGGAAGCTGCGGAAGCCTTTCGGCGTCTCGCGCGGACCTGTGCCCCAACTGTTCGGCTCGTAGTTGACGCGGCCGCGCGGATTGTTGAACGCCATGTGGCCGTCCTGCGTGAAGCTGTGGAACGGGCATTTCGGCGCGTTGATCGGCAGGTCGGTGAAATTGGTGGTGCCGAGCCGCTTCAACTGGGTGTCGAGATACGAGAAGTTGCGCCCCTGCAGCAGCGGGTCGTTGGTGAAATCGACGCCAGGCACGATGTTGGCGGTGTGAAATGCCACCTGCTCGGTCTCGGCAAAGAAATTATCGACGGTTCGATCGAGCACCAGCCGGCCGACGCGGCGGATCGGCACGCGCTCTTCCGGAATGATCTTGGTGGCGTCGAGAATGTCGAACTCGAATTCGTCGGCGAAGGCGTCGTCGAACAGTTGCAGGCCGAGCTCCCATTCCGGATAGTCGCCGGCCTGGATCGCATCCCACAGGTCGCGGCGGTGGAAATCAGGATCGGCGCCGTTGAGCTTCACCGCCTCGTTCCACACCACCGACTGCATGCCGAGCTTCGGCTTCCAGTGAAACTTGACGTAGGTCGATTTGCCCTCGGCATTGATCAGCCGGAAGGTGTGGACGCCGAAGCCTTCCATGAACCGGAACGAGCGCGGGATGGTACGATCCGACATGATCCACAGCGCCATGTTGATCGATTCCGGCATCAGCGAGATGAAGTCCCAGAAATTGTCGTGCGCGGTCTGGGCCTGCGGGAAGCCGCGATCCGGCTCCTGCTTGGCGGCATGGATTAGGTCTGGAAACTTGATCGCGTCCTGGATGAAGAACACCGGGATGTTGTTGCCGACAATGTCCCAGTTGCCCTCGCGGGTGTAGAGCTTGACGGCGAAGCCGCGGACGTCCCGCGCCAGATCCGACGAGCCCTTGTTGCCCGCGACCGTGGAGAACCGCACGAAGGCCGGCGTACGCTCGCCGGCGCGCTGAAAGATATCGGCGGCGGTGATGTCCGACAGCGACTCATAGGTTTCGAAGAAGCCGTGCGCGCCGAAACCGCGAGCGTGGACGACGCGCTCCGGAATTCGTTCGTGGTCGAAGTGGAAGATCTTCTCGCGGAACAGAAAATCTTCCATCAGCGTCGGCCCGCGCCGGCCGGTCTTCAGGCTGTTCTGGTTGTCGCTGATCGGAATGCCCTGGCGGCTGGTGAGCGCCGGCATATCGCCGCTGGCAACCTGATGGGTTTCGCCGCCGGGCCCGCGATGGATCGATGCGTCGGCCAGCTTGGCGGATTTCAGTTCGGGATGCTTGTCGGCCATGGAACCTCGCGCGCAGTAGGACAGAGTGACGAGCGGCGCAGCCCTCGCGGCGATCGAAGCCAATCGCTGCCGTATCGTTCCAACTGATGCGAGAGAGCCGTCCGCCGCTGGACTACGGCGTGAACGCGGATTGGTTCCTGGGATGAAACGAGTGAGGCAGAAGAGGTCGTGATCCTGTTCTGTCATCAAGTCGCAGGTCAGCGCCCACACCCGTCATTCCGGGGCGCTCACGCCAGTGAGCGAACCCGGAATCCAGAGATTATCGTGGGGTGATCCGCCAAATCGAGATTCCTGGTTCGCGCGCTTCACACGCGCCCCGGAATGACCATTATGGCGCGTACTCGGCCTCCCAACGACGGTGAGAAGGCCTGCTTGGCCGTCTCCCAATCCGGTCCTAATTCAAGTGCGCCAGATAATGCGCCAGCGCGTAGATCTCTTCTTCGCTGAGCTGATAGGCAACGTCGGCCATCGCCGCCATCGCGCCGCCGGAGCGTTGGCCGGATTTGTATTCATTGAGCGCCTTGATCAGGTATTCCTCGCGCTGACCGGCGAGCCGCGCGGTGGCCTTGGTGCCGGCAAAATTGTCGGTGTGGCACGAAGCGCAGCGCCGCCCCACGGCGGCCTCGGCGCCCTTGCGCGACAGCTCCGGTTTTTCGTCTGGCTTCGGGTTCTTCATCGGCGGTAGCGAGGCGTAATAGGCGCCGAGATTGCGGATGTCCTCGTTGGTCAGTTCTTCGACGATGGTTTTCATATTGGCGTTCTCCCGGGTTCCGGCGCGGAAGAACACAAGCTGCCATTGGATGTAGAGGTCGGGCTGGCCGGCGAGCGACGGCGTGTACTCCATTTTGGAGACACCGTCGGATCCATGGCAGAACGAGCAGACGCCGGCCCTGGCCTTACCGGCCTGAATGTCGCCGGCGAGAAGTGGAGACGCAAACAGACTGAAACAGAACGACAGCGCGGCAAGCAGGCGAGTCATGCAAGGGGCCTCTGTTGGCTCAGAGTTATGATTGGAGTTCGTCATTCCGGGATTCGTCGCGGTCGGCGCAGCCGGCCGGAACGAAGGCCCGCAATCCATAACCACTTTGCTCGCGGTGAATCGCCAAGACGGTGGTCGTGCCTGACAACGGGCCCTGGGAGTATGGATTCCGGGCTCGCCGCTGCGCGGCGCCCCGAAATGACGAACGTGGGGTGGGTGCGCTCAGCACAGGCTCATTTGCTGTAGCTGATGCGATAGATCGCACCGGCCCAGTCGTCGGCCACCAGCATCGAGCCGTCCTTGGCCAGCACGATGTCGGCGGGTCGGCCGAGATAGCCCTGGTCGCCTTCGATCCAACCGGTGGCGAAATCTTCCTGCTTGGCGTTCTTGCCGTCCGGATCGGCGATCACCCGCTTGATCAGGCCGCCCTGATATTTGTGCCGGTTCCACGAGCCGTGTTCGGCAATGAAGATGTTATTCTTGTACTCGGCCGGAAACTGGTCGCCGGTGTAGAACTTCATACCGAGCGGCGCGACGTGGGCGCCGAGATTCAGTACCGGCGGGGTGAATTCCGAGCACTTGTGGCCCATCGCGAATTTCGGATCCGGCATGTCGCCCTGATGGCAATACGGATAGCCGAAATGCTCGCCGAGCCTCGAGATCATGTTGAGCTTGTCGCTCGGCAAGTCGTCGCTGACCCAGTCGCGGGCGTTCTCGGTGAACCAGTATTTGCCGGTGCGCGGATCGACGTCGCCGCCGACCGAGTTGCGGACGCCGAGGGCGACCAGTTCGGCATTGCCGGTTTTGGGATCGACGCGGCGGATCTGCGACAACGAGGTCGGAGGGATGCCGATGTTGAAGGGCGGGCCGAACGGCACGTAGAACCAGCCGTCCTTGTCGGCGGCCAGATACTTCCAGCCATGCGCGACGTAGGGCGGCATGTCGTCGTACACGACCTTGCCCGAGCCGAGATTGTCGAGATTGGCCTCGGCATTGTCGTAGCGGATCAGCTTGTCGATATCGATCACATACAGCGCACCATCGCGGAACGCGACGCCGGTCGGCATCTTCAGGCCCTTCAGGATGGTCCTTACCTGCTTCTTGCCGACCTTCTCGGTGATCGCATAGACGCTTCCGACGCCGAACGAGCCGACGAACAGCGTGCCGTTGTCACCCCAGGCCATCTGCCGCGCGGACAGCACGCCGGAGGCATAGACCTCGATCTTGAAGCCGGGCGGCAGCTTGATCTTCTTCATCATCGCCGCAAGCTCGGCGTCGGATGAGCCAGTCGGCGGACCGGCCGGCGGCGCCAGGCCTTTCTGCGCTTCGGTCTCGTCGCCGAGGAACCAGTCGGACGGCGGGTTGGTCCAGAACTCCTTGGTGCCGGATTCGTACTTCTTCAGCCCCTGCGCGCCGGCAGGTGGCAACGTCCCGATCACCAGGACGGCCGCGCACGCAACAACGGCTCGTGTGAAGACCGACTTCATCGCGTTCACTCCCTCGCCACGGCCGTCAACGCAGCCGCTATTTGGTTATGCGACGTCTGATGCGTCGTCAGCGGCGTTCGTGCGCCGGCAGCCAAAGGCTAACACAACCGCGGCAGGAGAGAAGATGATTGATGATGAATCGCAATAGAGGCGACGCGATCAGTTCGCTGCGCTGCAATCGATGCGGCGCAATGCAGTCAAGCCGCTTACTCAGAGCCATCACGGCAGTCACAAACCCAACCTCATGGTGAGGAGGCGCAAAGCGCCGTCTCGAACCATGCGCCGCAGGCGATGTGGCTCCTCATCCTTCGAGACGCCCGGCTTCGCCGGGCTCCTAAGGACGAGGAGTCCGTGCCTGTTGAGAGGCTTCAGTCGGAAAACGACAATGCCCGGCACGAGGCCGGGCATGACGTGGAGAGTCCCCCAACTTAGTATCGCAGTTGGCGCGGCTCAGAAGATCTTCACAGCGTTTTGCAGCGTGATCCAAACGCCCCAGGCGAGCGGAATGCCGACGAACAGCCAGAACGCCGCGGCGCGGGCGTCGAGGCCACCCTTGCCGATGCCATAGGAGCCGCCGCCGGCATTGGCGGCGGCGCCCTTGGCCTGCAGCGCCGCCACTTCCTCCGGCTTCATGAACCATTTGTCGGCGAGCGGCTTGACCATCGCGTTACAAATCAGGCCGATCACCAGCATCCCGGCGAGGATGTACATGGTGAAGTCGTAGACCTGCGCCCGCTCGACGCCGGCCGCGATCTGCGCCTCGCGGATGTAGTTGACCACCACCGGGCCGATGATGCCCGCGGTCGCCCAGGCGGTCAGCAGCCGACCATGGATTGCGCCGACGAACTGGGTGCCGAAGATGTCGGCCAGATACGCCGGCACCGTGGCGAAGCCGCCGCCGTACATCGACAGGATGACGCCGAAGGCGAGCACGAACAGCGCCTTGCTGCCCATCGCGGCGAGCGTCGGAACCAGCGCGTAGAGCACGATGCCGAGCAGGAAGAACACGTAATAGGTGTTCTTGCGACCGATGTGATCCGACAGCGACGCCCAGAAGAACCGTCCGGCGATGTTGAACAGCGACAGTAACCCGGCGAAGCCGGCGGCGATGCCGGCGATCACGGTCTTCTGCTCGGCTGACAACTGATTGAACGACAGGTCCGGCAGGCCGATCAGCTTGCCGCCGAAGATCTCCTGCAGCATCGGCGACGCCATGCCGATGACGCCGATCCCGGCCGAGACGTTGAGACAGAGCACTGCCCAGATCAGCCAGAACTGCCTGGTCTTGTGCGCGTCCTTCAGGTGCACCTGATGTGCTGTGATGTAAGCGTTGTTCTTCTCAGGCGGGGTCCAGCCGTCCGGCCGCCAGTTCGGCGGCGCCAGCCGATAGGAGAACGCCCCGATGGTCATGAACACGAAGTAGATCAGCCCCATCGCCAGGAAGGTCTGCCACACGCCGACATCGGTCGGGGTGCGGAAGTAGTTCATCAGCATGTTGGCGAGCGGGGCGCCGATCATCGCGCCGCCGCCGAAGCCCATGATCGCCATGCCGGTCGCCATGCCGCGGCGGTCCGGAAACCACTTCACCAGGGTCGACACCGGCGAGATGTAGCCGAGGCCGAGCCCGATGCCGCCGATCACGCCGGAGCCGAGCCACAGCAGCCAGAGCTGATGCAGATAGATGCCGAGAGCCCCGAGCACGAGACCGCCCGACCAGCACACCGCCGAGACGAAGCCGGCCTTGCGCGGGCCGACCCGCTCAAGCCAGCCGCCCCACACCGCGGCCGAAGCACCGAGTAGCACGAAGAACAGCGTGTACATCCAGCCCATCGAGGCGACGCGCCAGTCGCAGGTGGTGGTGAACAGCTCCTGCACGATCGTCATGTCGGTGCACACTTTCGGCGCCGACAGCCCGACCGCCCGCGACAGCGGCAGCCAGAACACACTGAAGCCGTAGGCCATGCCGATGCAGAGGTGAATACACAGTGCGGCGGGCGGCACCAGCCATCGATTGTAGCCCGCAGTGGCGATAATCCGTTCGCGATCGAAAATACCCGGCCGTGCGCCGGACAGCCGTCCGGCACCATCCAACGTGGTCATGTGGTTTCCTTCCCCTGTTGCGGTCGTCCGTTTTCGGACTGACCGTCGTCGCCTGCGCTTGCTAAGCTGCCGTTTTCAATGCCTCCACTGCGGCCCGCACCTCGGGCGCGAGCCCGTCCCCTCCGGCGTCCAGATGCGCGATGATCGCCCGGCGCATCCGTGGCTCCCAGAATTTCTTCAGATGCTCGGTGATTCCCGGCACCGCGTTGTCCGGCCCCTGGCTGCGAAAGAACGCGCCGATCTGATTGGCCATGTACACCAGCCGGTCAGGCGACATCGGCAGCTCCGTTGCGATCGGTCTCGACGATGCGCTGCGGATGCGTGAAGATTTCGAAGCCGTCCGAGCGGGCGATCGCCGCCAGCGTGATGCCGGCGGATTCCGCCATCCGCACCGCCAGCGCGGTCGGCGCCGAGACTGCAACCAGCACCGCCGCGCCGATCGCCGCGGTCTTCTGCACCATCTCGACCGAGACCCGGCTGGTGAGCAGCACGATGCCGTTTGCTGCAGCGATACGATCGCGCGCCAGCGCGCCGGCGAGCTTGTCGAGCGCATTGTGGCGGCCGACGTCCTCGCGCAAATGCACGATGCCGCGCTCCGGCGTGAAATAGGCAGCGGCGTGCACCGCGCGGGTCGCGACGTTGAGGGTCTGCAGCGACGGCATCGCCTCGATCGCGGCGATGATCTGCTGCGGCGAGAAGCTGCGGCCCTTGCCGACGGTGGCGACAGGACGCACCGCCTCGGCGATCGAATCGACGCCGCACAGCCCGCAGCCGGTCGGCCCGGCGATATGGCGGCGGCGCTGCTGCAAGCGTGCGGCGACATCGCCGCCGAGCCACATCCGCAGCTCGACGCCGTCATCATGCGGCACGATCTCGACGCTCTCGATCTGCTCAGGCCGTTCGATCACGCCCTCGCTCAGGCTGAAGCCGATCGCGAAGTCTTCCAGATCAGCCGGCGTCGCCATCATCACCGCCTGGGTCGAGCCGTTGTAGCTGATCGCGACCGGCGTCTCTTCGGGGATCGCACGCGTGCCATCCTGCATCCGGCCGTTGCGCCAGACCTTGGTGTTGCCGGTGTGAACCGTCGGCTTCATCGTCACTCCGCCGCTTCGGCCGGCGCCGCGATCCGCCGCGCCGCGGTGGCCTGCTGCTCGTAGGAGCGCTGCCACTCCGACGGGCCGTTCGATGGCGCCACCTGCACGGCCGTCACCTTGTATTCCGGGCAGTTGGTGGCCCAGTCCGAGTACTCCGTGGTGACGACATTGGCCTGCGTATCCGGATGATGGAACGTGGTGTAGACCACGCCCGGCGCGACGCGGTCGGTGATCAGCGCCCGCAGCGTGGTCTCGCCGGCACGGCTGGCGAGCCGCACCCAATCGCCGTCGCGCACGCCGCGCTGCTCGGCGTCGTGCGGATGGATCTCCAGCCGGTCCTCGTCGTGCCATACCGTATTGGCGGTGCGCCGCGTCTGCGCCCCGACATTGTATTGCGACAGAATACGCCCCGTCGTCAGCAGCAGCGGGAATCTTGGTCCGGTGCGCTCGTCGGTCGCGACATATTCGGTGATGACGAACTTGCCCTTGCCGCGGACGAAGTGATCGACATGCATCACCGGCGTGCCTTCGGGCGCGCGCTCGTTGCACGGCCACTGGATCGATCCGAGTTGTTCCAGCCGGTCGTAGGAGACGCCGGTGAAGGTCGGCGTCAGCGCGGCGATCTCGTCCATAATCTCGGACGGATGGGTGTAATTCATCTTGTAGCCGACCGCCTCGGCGAGCCGTAGCGTGACTTCCCAGTCTTCCAGGCCGTTCTTCGGTGACATCACCTTGCGCACCCGCTGGATGCGGCGCTCGGCATTGGTGAAGGTGCCGTTCTTTTCCAGGAAGGTCGAGCCCGGCAGGAAGATGTGAGCGTAGTTGGCGGTCTCGTTCAGGAACAGGTCGTGGACGATGACGCATTCCATCGCTTCGAGGCCGGCGGCAACGTGCTTGGTGTTGGGGTCGGACTGCAGGATGTCCTCGCCCTGCACGTAGAGCGCCTTGAACGAGCCCTCGACCGCGGCGTCGAGCATGTTGGGAATACGCAAGCCAGGCTCGTTGTCGAGCTTGACGTTCCACAGTGCCTCGAAGCTCTCGCGCACCGAGTCGGTCGAGATATGGCGATAGCCCGGCAGCTCGTGCGGGAACGAGCCCATGTCGCACGAGCCCTGCACGTTGTTCTGGCCGCGCAGCGGATTCACGCCGACGCCCGGCCGACCGAGATTGCCGGTGGCCATCGCCAAATTGGCGATCGCCATCACGGTGGTCGAGCCCTGGCTGTGCTCGGTGACGCCGAGGCCGTAGTAGATCGCGCCGTTGCCGCCGGTGGCGTACAGCCGCGCCGCTTCGCGCAGGCTCTGCGGATCGACGCCGGTGAAGGCGGCGGTGGCTTCCGGGCTGTGGCGCTCGTCGGACACGAACGCCGCCCAGTGCTCGTATTCGCTCCAGTCGCAGCGCTCGCGCACGAAGGATTCGTGAGCCAGCCCCTCGGTGACGATGACGTGCGCCATCGCGGTCAGCACCGCGACATTGGTGCCCGGCTTCAGCGGCAGATGCTGCGCGGCCTCGATATGTGCGGAACGAACGAGGTCGATGCGGCGCGGATCGATCACGATCAGCCTGGCCCCCTGACGCAACCGTTTCTTCAGGCGAGAGGCGAACACCGGATGGCCGTCGGTCGGGTTGGCGCCGATGATCATCACCACGTCGGCATGCTCGACCGAGTCGAAATCCTGGGTGCCGGCCGAGGTGCCGAACGCAGTGGAGAGGCCATAGCCGGTCGGCGAGTGGCAGACACGCGCGCAGGTGTCGACATTATTGTTACCGAAGCCGGCGCGGATCAGCTTCTGCACCAGGAAGGTTTCTTCATTGGTGCAGCGCGACGAGGTGATGCCGCCGACCGAGTCGCGGCCGTATTTCGCCTGGATGCGCTTCAGCTCGGAGGCGGCGTAGGCGAACGCTTCGTCCCAACTCACTTCGCGCCAGGGCTCGCTGATGCTGGAGCGGATCATCGGGTTGAGGATGCGCTCCTTGTGGTTGGCGTAGCCCCAGGCGAACCGGCCCTTGACGCAAGAGTGGCCGCGATTGGCCTTGCCGTCCTTGTACGGCACCATCCGGACCAGCTCTTCGCCGCGCATCTCCGCCTTGAAGGTGCAGCCGACGCCGCAATACGCGCAGGTGGTGACCACCGAGCGCTCCGGCGTGCCGATCTCGATCACGCTCTTCTCGTTCAGCGTCGCGGTCGGACACGCCTGCACGCAGGCGCCGCACGACATGCATTCCGAACCGAGAAAGCTCTCCTGCATGCCGGGCGACACGACGGAGTCGAAGCCGCGGCCGGCGATGGTCAGCGCGAAGGTGCCTTGCACCTCCTCGCAGGCGCGGACGCAGCGCGAGCAGACGATGCACTTCGATGCATCGTAAGTGAAATACGGATTCGACTCGTCGAGGCCCGGATTGGGATGCTTCTCCCCGGAATATCCATAGCGCACGTCGCGCAGGCCGACCGCGCCGGCCATGTCCTGCAGCTCACAATCGCCATTGGCCGAGCAGGTCAGGCAGTCGAGCGGATGATCGGAGATGTACAGCTCCATCACGCCCTTGCGGATCTGCTTCAGCCGCTCGGTCTGGGTGTGGACCACGAGGCCGTCGGCGACCGGCGTGGTACACGACGCCGGCGTGCCGCTGCGGCCGTCGATTTCAATCAGGCACAGCCGGCACGAGCCGAACGCGTCGACCATGTCGGTGGCGCAGAGTTTCGGGATCGCGGTTCCGATCTCCATGGCGGCGCGCATGATCGAGGTGCCTTCGGGCACGCTGACGCTGCGACCGTCGATCGTCAGCGTCACCATCGTCTCGGAGGGCGAGCGCGGCGTGCCGAAATCGGTTTCGTGGACCAGAGCCATATCGATCGTCCTTTATTCCGCGGCCTGCAGGCGGCGCGGCGCGAGGCCGAAATCTTCGGGGAAGTGCGTCAGTGCGCTCAGCACAGGGATCGGCGCCAGGCCGCCCAGCGCGCACAGCGAGCCGAACTTCATGGTGTTGCAGAGGTCTTCCAGCACGGCGATGTTCGCCGCGGGCCGGTCGCCGGCGATGATCTTGTCGACGGTCTCGGCGCCGCGGGTCGAACCGATCCGGCACGGCGTGCACTTGCCGCAGGATTCGTGGGCGCAAAATGCAAGCGCAAACCGCGCCTGCTTGGCCATGTCGACGGTGTCGTCGAACACCACCACGCCGCCATGCCCGACCATGCCGCTCCGCGCGGCGAACGCTTCGTAGTCGAACGGCGTATCGAACAGCGCGCGCGGGAAGTAGGCGCCGAGCGGGCCGCCGACCTGGACGGCGCGCACCGGGCGGCCACTCAGCGTGCCGCCGCCGATGTCGTCGATCAGTTCGCCGAGCGTAATGCCGAACGCCACCTCGAACAGCCCGCCGTGCTTGATGTTGCCGCCGAGCTGGATCGGCTTGGTGCCGCGCGAACGGCCCATTCCGCAATCCGCATAAGCCTGGGCGCCGCCATCGAGGATGTAGGGCACCGCCGAGAAGGTCAGCACGTTGTTGATCACCGTCGGCCGGCCGAACAGGCCTTTATGGGCCGGTAGCGGCGGCTTGGCGCGCACCGTGCCACGCTTGCCCTCGAGGCTCTCCAGCATCGAGGTTTCTTCGCCGCAGATATAGGCGCCGGCGCCGACCCGGACTTCGATGTCGAACGAATCGGTCGAATGGCAGATGTGCTCGCCGAGATAGCCGGTGCGTCGCGCCGCCTCGATCGCGGCGTTCATTGCCTCGACCGCATGCGGATATTCAGAGCGGATGTAGATGTAGCCGCGGGTGGCGCCGACCGCGATGCCGGCGATCGTCATCCCTTCGATGATCATGAAGGGATCGCCCTCCATCAGCATCCGGTCGGCAAAGGTGCCGCTGTCGCCCTCGTCGGCGTTGCAGCAGATGTATTTCTGGCCGCGGCCGGCCTGGGCCACGGTCCGCCATTTGGTGCCGGTCGGAAAGCCTGCGCCGCCGCGGCCACGCAGGCCGGATTTGACGACGTCGTCGATGATCGCGTCCGAACTCATCTTCAGCGCGCGTTCGAGCCCGCGATAGCCGCCATGGGCGCGATAATCGTCGATCGAGCGCGGGTCGACGATGCCGCAGCGCGCAAAGGTCAGCCGGGTCTGCCGCTTCAGCCACGGAATCTCCTCCGTGAGCCCCTGCAGCAGTGGATGCGGCCCGCCTGACACGATCGCATCGAGCAGCGCCGGCACATCGGCCGGCGTCACCGGCCCAAAGGCGACGCGGCCTTCCGGGGAGTCGACCTCCAACATCGGTTCGAGCCAATACAGTCCGCGCGAACCGGGGCGAACCAGGTCGACCGGCAGCTCGCGCGCATGGGCCTGATCGAGCAGCGCGGCAGCGACCTCGTCAGCGCCGACCGCGAGCGCGCCGGAATCGCGCGGGATGAAGACGCGCAGGCTCATCGCTGCGCCTCCATCAGCAGAGCATCCAGCTTTCCGGCATCGAGCCGGCCAACCACGCGCTCGTTGATCATCGCCGATGGCGCCGTGGCACACAGGCCGAGGCAATAGGCCGGCTCCAGCGTCACCGCGCCGTCCGCGGTAGTGGCCCCGAAGGTCACGCCGAGCCGGGTCTCGACATGCGCCACCAGCGCGTCGCCGCCGGCGGCCTGGCAGGCCTCGGCGCGGCACAGCTTCAGCACGTGGCGGCCCGGCGGCTCGCGGCGGAAATCCGGGTAGAAGGTGAGGACGCCATGGACTTCGGCGCGCGACAGGTTGAGCGCCTGCGCGATCATCGGCTCGGCGTCCTGCGGCACATAGCCGAACGCCTCCTGCAACGCCTGCAGCATCAGCAGCGTCGCGCCGTCCTTGTGCGTCAGCCCGGCGATGATCTCGCTCGCGCGGGCGGTTTCCCATGGTTCGTATTGCATCGGCGCTCTTCGTCGTCGTGATGAAGCGATGAAAGTGAGAATCGTTCAAAAGATCAATAAAGCTGTCCAATGCTGCGATAAGGAATCCGCAACGACGGGGGCCCGCCATAATGACAACCGGCAGCCATCGCCCTCTCCGTCATTCCGGGGCGCCGCGCAGCGGCGAACCCGGAATCCAGAGGTTATTTGCGCCAGGAGATTCCGGGTTCGCTCACTTCGTGAGCGCCCCGGAATGACGCGTGGCGACGGCCTACGCGCCACGCCAGTTCCGTCAGCACCAAACCGCTCCGATCAGCTCTGCAACGTCGGCGCGACCTCGCGGGCCACCTGCATCAGGGCGGCGACCAGCGGCGTGTAGGGTTCGCGCGGCGGCACCACGAGGCCGATGCTGTAGGCGACCAGCGGCTCGACGATCGGAATGGTGCGAACCTCGTCGCCGAGCCCGAGCGTGTCGGCGAGCTTGGCCGGCATCACGCTGGCCCACCGCCCGGTTTTGACGTGGGTGTAGAGCACGATGATCGAATTCGAGGTCAGCGTCGGCTGCGCAGTGGTGCCGGCGGCGCGCAGCGCGCGGTCGATGATCCGGCGGTTCTGCATGTTCGGCGTCAGCAGGCACAGCGGCACCTGGCCGACCTCGCGCCAGGTCACCTGATCGCGATCGCCGAACATGCCGTCGGGCGAGGTGATCAGGCGGTAGCTTTCCTGATACAGCGGCACGCTGCGGACTTTGCCGACCGGCTCGTTCTCGGTGTAGGTCAGCCCGGCGTCGACTTCGAGGTTTTCGAGCAGGCCAAGCACTTCCGACGAGGTGCAGGACAGGATGCTGAAGCGGACGTTGGGATGCTTGGCGCGGAACGGCGTGGTGAGCTGCGCCACCATGCCGAGCACAGTCGGAATCGCGGCGATCCGCAGCTCTCCAGACAGCTCGGCCTTCAACGCGCCGATGTCCTGGCGCATCGCACGGCTGTCGGCGACGATCCGGCGCGCCCATTCCAGCGCCCGCTCGCCCTCCGGCGTGAAGCCGAGGAACCGAGAGCCGCGCTGCACCAGCATCACGCCCAGAATCTCTTCGAGCTGCTTGATGCCGGTCGACATCGTCGGCTGGGTCACGCCGCAGGCTTCGGCAGCGCGGCCGAAATGCCGTTCCTTGGCGAGCGCCAGCAGCAGCTCGAGCTTGTCGATCAAACCCGCCTCTCGGAAATTCTGGTGAATTTCAAGAGTCTTGCCCGATCAGGACGCATTCGGCAAGGCGGCCGGCGGCCACGCCGTTGCGGGCGCTCAGGCAACAATAACCCCGCCTCCCGGTTGCGCATCGGGAGCGCGGGGCCAGTCTGGGGAGAGACGCTGCTGGCGCGGGAAGCACGAACCATCCGCACCACGCTTCGTCATTAGTAAGCTAGCTGACGAGTGTGGGTGTGGATTGAGATGGATCAAGGTGATCGAACCGGCGCGCGAACACACCGGCGGCGGTTCAGCCGACGCTGCCACTCCGCCGCATGTAGCAATGAAAGCCGCCGTAGATTCCCGAGCGGTCGCGGTCGAAGCCGATGGCGCTGCGTTCGGCGTCGCGCTGCCAGGTCTGTTGCAGCGGAGCCAGCGGTTCGGTCTCCAGCGGGGATTCGGCGCCGGCGGTGCGGAAGATCACCCGCACCTGCTCCTTGCCGGCGCGGTCGATCGCATCCCATAGCGCGCGGATTTCGTCCGGCGCCATCCAGTCCTGCGAATCGAGCAGCACCACGGCGTCGATCTGGCGGGCCGGCAGGCTCTCCAGGAACACCCGCAGGTTTTCGTGCACCGGGATCACCAGGCCGGCGCCGGCGCGCATCTGCTGATAGCGGCTCTCCTGCAGATACAGCGGCAGGCAGCGGTCGCCGGGGCCGGGATAGCTGCGGCTCAGCGCCTGCCAGGCGAAGTAATTGGTCTCGTTCGGATAGACGTCGATCAGCCGGAGCAGGCGCTGATGCAGCACCTCGTTGAGCGGCTGGTCGCCGCCGAGCAGTTCGCGCTGCTGCGGCGGAATACCGAGGCTGAACAGCAGCGCCGGCGTTCTCGTCAGCAGCCGGGCGAACCGCGAGTGGAACAGCCGGTCGACGCGCTGCAGCGCCGCCTGCCGCTCCGGCGAATCCGGCGCGCCTTTCAGCAGCACGTCGAGATCGATCTTGGCCAGACGCGCCAGCAGATGCGCGAAGCCGATGAAATGGCCGAGCGCGCCGTGGCGATAGAACCCGTCGGTGAAATAGCGGTAGCGCGGCCGGCCGCGGAAATCGCGCTCGTCCCAGTAGCCGCGCGCGTCGCGGTCGAGCGCCGGGCGCAGCCGCCGACGATACAGATCGGCATTGTCGGCCGCGGTCCCTTCGCCGAAGAACTGCCAGAACGACGCGTAGTCCGGCAGCGCGCGCAGGCCTGCGAGCTTCAGCTCGAGCAGCGCCAGATGCGCCTCGTTGAGATCGACCGCGAACACCTGCGCCGGCTTGGCGGTGAGGTAGGACAACGCGTTGCAGCCGCCCGACGAGATCGTCACGATGGTCGAGCCGATCGGCAATTGCAGAGCCGCGAGGTCGGCCTCGGGATCTTCCCAGATCTGGGTATAGACCAGGCGGCGAAACCAGATCGAAAACAATGCGTCCCACAGCGTCGACTCGCTGCGATCCTTGCTGTTGCGGACGGCGTCCGCGATCAGTTGCTGCGTGTTCATCAAATCCTCGACTCGGCAATCGATCCAAATTAGCTGCGCAACACTGCAGTTTTGCGACAGCGTGGAACTGATCAGTGCCGCCGCCTTTGTCATCACCCTGTCGCCTGAAATCGCGATGGAAGGCGGATGATGCCGAACCAGGGTGGCAGGCCATGACGACGCTCACTCGCACCGATCTTCCGCGCACCGAGCTGACGCACCCCGAACTCATTGCCGATCCGGCGTGGCCGGTCGACGCGACCTCGCGCATGAATCGGATGTACCGCTATCAGCGCCACATCTACGATCTGACCCGCCGGTACTATCTTCTCGGCCGCGACCAACTGATCGCCGAGCTGCAACCGAAGGCGGGCGAAACCGTGCTTGAGGTCGGCTGCGGCACCGGCCGCAACCTGATCCAGGCGGCGACGCGATACCACGAGGCGAAATTCTTCGGCCTCGACGTTTCGACCGAGATGCTGACCTCGGCGATCAGTTCGATCGAAGGCGCCGGGCTGATGGCGCGGGTGAAGGTCGCGCATGGCGACGCCACCGCGTTCACCGCACAGGCGGTGTTCGGCCAGGCGGTCGCCTTCGACCACGTCATGATCTCCTACAGCCTGTCGATGATCCCGGACTGGACCGCGGTGATCGATCGCGCCGTCGCCAATCTGAAGCCCGGCGGCAAGCTGCACATCGTCGATTTCGGCGACCAGCGCGGCCTGCCTTCGGTGGCGCGCAACCTGTTGCGGCGCTGGCTGACGCTGTTCGACGTCACCCCGCGCGACAGCCTGGAAGCGGTGCTGATGCTGGTCGCGACCCGCACCGGCGCCGGCC